>JAHZKG010000023.1 GCA_022600515.1 Gammaproteobacteria bacterium | reverse complement strand
TGTTTTTCATAAAAAATGAGGGAACTTAGTTTTTATTTTTATAAAAATCAATAATATGCGCTTAACTTAATGGCAGTGTCCCCAACCCTCTCCCAGCTGTAACTTCCGTGATTTAGCGTATTTCACCGCTGAGGGAGAGGGGGTATTCTCAGGGCTTAAAGCATTCACGATCTTGCATCTTGAAGTCTGATGGGTATATCACGTGAATTTTAGGCCAAGTTCATAAGTGCATAGTACAAATTGAGATACGTGTACCACAATCAATCATTGCCTATAATTTGCTCTAAATGGCATAATAAGTTAGAATACGCTTTTATGGTTATATTGGAAACACAATGACATCTATAAAAACATCCATAGGCATTCTATTCAGTTTTGCTTCCATCGGCTGGATTTATCAAGATCCCGAAGAGGCAACGCAAGTCTTAACCACTGACTGGACTGTTATCAAAGAGATATCTACAGAAGTATCCACTGAAGTTATCCCGCCTAATGCCGTCGCGACTATATCTACAGCAATCTACGATACGGTAACCGCTGCCCCTCAACAAGCGGTTTACTACGTCAAAAAATCAGCACAAAGCGTTATAGATGCCACCGTCAAAACCGGAACAAAGCTCGCTTTATCTGGCGCGAAAATGGTAACTAAAAAAGCACTCGAAACAGGGCAAGAAGTCTTTGAAGAAGAAGTGGGCGTCTCTGTTGAGACCGTTAAGTGCGCTGTAATGACCATTATGGCCGTAACAGCCTTCGCTTATCTTTATTCAAAATTAAGCGCGAGCAACAATCCAACCAAACCTGAAAAACCGACCATTGTTGTTAATGTAAATAACATCTGCCCGGCCAATTCAAACAAGAAAACCGATGGTAAGATGACTTTCTTTCAAGCGGCAACCCAGGTCACTGCTGTGAAAATAAAGAATGAAGTGCTCGCAGACGCTGCTAAACAAGCCAGCGATGAAAGAGGTCGCGCTGCAGGCTTACTGCTTTAGCTTTTATTTCCTCCAAGCAACACAGAACAACCTCAAGCAACTTAGATAAACGTATCTGAGTTACTTGGGGTTATAAATTCGAATTTTTAAAGTATTTGGTTCCTAGGGCTTGATCTTAAACCTTAGCAAAGATACGATATGTATCTTTATTAGCCTAACCGAGATCATCATGATTGCTATTAAAACATCTTTATCGTGTGCAGTTAGTCTTGGCATCATCGGCTGGGTATATAAAGACGATGAGCTGTCTCAAGTCTTAATCCAGCAATCTCAAAACCTACCAGCTGTTCTTGGCTCGCCTACTACCACCTCTAGTCCTAGCACGATAACGGGCTACATAAAATCAATGTTAAGACAGACCATCGAGTCTACCGTAGGCACAGGCACAAATCTCATTTTATCCGGCGCTAAAGTGGGTATTAAAGCAGTAATCGAAACAGGGCAAGAAGTTTTTGAAGATGAAGTGGGGGCTTCTGTTAGCACCGTTAAGGACGCTGTCATCGCATTGCTCGCCGTAACCGCGCTTGTTTATACCTATTCAAAACTAAGTGCAAGCAATCAAAGCAATACTGAACCTTCTAATACAGATATCCCCCCCCCTACAGTCATCGTCAATGTAAGTAGTGCCTGCTCAACCGAAAAAAATAATACCGCGGCATTCAAATCAATCGCAGCAACGCTTGAAAAAACCCACCGTAATAACTGGCCTTTCTTTTCACCTGCAAAATCAGTTACCGATATAAAAACAAAAAAACAGGCCTTTGAGATAATCAAGCAAGACGACGCCTCAGAACAAGATAAAACAACCGCTCTATTAACCTACTTAAAGCTAAGCTCAAAAGAAGAGCAGAACGCACTCTTAGGTGCATTTAATACCAACCCTGAAACGAGCGAATTTTTGCTTGAAATCATTAAAGATCAACTTGCAACCAACCAAGAAATACAAACGCTAATGCAAAAAGAAGAGCCTTTATTTGCTCCGGGATTTGCCGCGGGTTAACAAAAATTAGTGCTGTACACATGCAAGGGCTTCCATTTTGCTTTATCATTGCTTTTTTGAATGAAGGAGCCCTTGTATGAAAGTCGGTCAAGACACCCTAGGCACGCAATCCCAATTAGATGTTAACCAACAAACCTATTACTATTACAGCTTAAAAGAAGCTGAAAAGAAGCACTTTAAAAACATCTCTCGCCTACCCTATTCACTCAAAGTCTTATTTGAAAATTTATTACGTTTTGAAGATGGCAATACCGTAACAACAAAAGATATTCAAGCACTCGCAGACTGGCTTCAAACCCAAACATCCGATCATGAGATTGCATATCGCCCAGCACGTGTTTTAATGCAAGATTTCACAGGCGTTCCTGCTGTTGTTGATTTGGCAGCCATGCGTGATGCATTACACCACATGGGAAAAAATGCCGAAAAAATATCGCCGTTATCTCCCGTTGATTTAGTCATTGACCATTCCGTTATGGTTGATCAGTTTGCAAATATTAACGCGCTCAAATTTAACACCCATAAAGAACTCGAGCGCAACAAAGAACGCTATGAATTTTTACGATGGGGACAAAAAGCATTTTCAAATTTCCAGGTTGTACCCCCTGGAACAGGTATTTGCCATCAAGTTAACTTGGAGTATCTAGCTAAAACCGTTTGGCATGCAGACTGTGATGGTAAAACATATGCCTATCCAGATACCTTAGTGGGCACCGATTCGCATACCACCATGATCAATGGCCTCGGCGTACTTGGTTGGGGCGTTGGCGGTATTGAAGCAGAAGCTGCAATGCTCGGGCAACCTATCTCCATGCTGATTCCTGAAGTGGTTGGCTTTAAACTATTAGGTGAACTCAAAGAAGGCATTACAGCCACTGATTTAGTACTCACCGTGACGCAAATACTCCGTCAACACGGTGTGGTTGGTAAATTTGTTGAATTTTATGGCCCAGGCCTTTCCGGCTTACCGCTTGCCGATCGCGCAACCATTTCGAATATGGCCCCAGAATATGGCGCTACCTGCGGCTTTTTCCCAATTGATGAAGAAACCATTCATTATTTGAACCTCACAGGGCGCGATGAACAAACCGTTGCACTCGCTGAAGCCTATGCCAAAGCGCAAGGCCTTTGGTATGACAAAAACAATCCTGATCCTATCTTTACCGCCTCACTTGAATTAGACCTAACTACAGTTGTTCCGTCGCTTGCAGGCCCTAAACGCCCACAAGACAAAGTGACATTAACCACATTGCCTCAGCAGTTTGATGTATTTCTTGATGAGTCTGGTAAAACATCTGAAAAAAATACGGCTTTTCCCGTAAAACAAGAAGATTATGACTTACACCACGGCGATGTCGTCATTGCAGCCATTACCAGCTGCACCAACACCTCTAACCCAAGTGTCTTGATGGCAGCAGGCCTGGTGGCCAAGAAAGCCTTCGCAAAAGGCTTGCAACGTAAACCATGGGTTAAGTCATCTTTAGCCCCTGGCTCAAAAGTCGTGACCGATTATTTAGAGCACGCAGGCTTGCAGCAATATCTTGACGCACTTGGATTCAACTTAGTTGGCTATGGCTGCACCACCTGCATTGGTAACTCAGGCCCATTGCCGGAACCCATTGCAAGCAGCATTACGGAGAACGACCTCGCCGTTTGCTCTGTGTTATCCGGTAACCGGAACTTTGAAGGCCGTGTGCATCCACAAGTACGTGCCAATTGGCTTGCATCCCCCCCATTGGTTGTTGCTTATGCCTTAACAGGCACCACACGCATTGATTTAAGTGCTGAACCATTAGGTCAAGATAGCAATGGACAGGATGTTTTCTTAAAAGACATTTGGCCTACACGCGCTGAAATTGCAAACGAAGTTGCCAAAGTTACCAACACCATGTTCCGCAAAGAATATGCCGATGTTTTTACAGGCGACGCCGACTGGCAAGCCATTCAAACCACTGAAAGTACAACCTATGCATGGAATACAGATTCAACGTATATTCAGCACCCACCGTTCTTTGAAGGACTAAGCCAAACGCCAGCGCCCATAAAATCCATCAATAATGCCTATGTATTGGCTTTATTAGGTGACTCGATTACCACGGACCACATTTCACCTGCCGGCGCAATTAAAGCCGACTCACCTGCTGGAGACTATTTAACACAGCATAACGTGGAACCCAAAGACTTTAATTCATATGGTTCAAGACGAGGTAATCATGAAGTCATGATGCGTGGTACCTTTGCTAATATCCGTATCAAAAACGAAATGACGCCTGAGATTGAAGGCGGCGTAACCCGTTATGTTCCAAACGATGAAGTCTTACCTATTTATGATGCGGCTATGCGCTATCAAGCTGAACAAAACGACTTGGTGGTTATTGCAGGTAAAGAATATGGCACAGGCTCATCGCGTGACTGGGCTGCCAAAGGTACTTTATTGCTAGGCGTTAAAGCGGTTATTACTGAAAGTTTTGAGCGAATTCATCGTTCTAACTTAATAGGTATGGGTGTGTTACCACTGCAGTTTGAAGCCGGCGTTACGCGTAAAACATTAGCGCTAACCGGAAACGAACGTGTCAGCATTGTAGTGGATGACAGCTTAAGAGCAAAATCAGTGCTTGAAGCAACCATTACCCGTGAAGATGGCAGTGACGTGGTTGTGAAGCTTTTATGTCGTATTGATACCAATAACGAACTGAATTACTACAAAAATGGCGGTATTTTGCAGTATGTTTTAAGGCAGTTAAACTAAAAATCCTGAAAACCCGTACATCGTTTCAGTGATTTTGTCCGTGTTTTACTACTCCCCCTACGTACCGTGCTTTATGCACGGTACGTAGGCAGTTACTTCGCAGGTCAATTTAAATTTAATTCACTATGCGTACTGATCTGGTCAACCTAAACCACACACATTTATTTTAGAATTTTCAAATTCAATTGGCAAAATACCGTAACACCCCACGTCATCCAAAAAGCGGCGCCCGACGGGTCAATCCATAGGTTTTATTTTAATATTCTAAAGCCTGGTTTGCTGCGTTTTCCTCGAAAAGACGGGGATATTCTTTAGCGCTTGTTTGTAATACTAGAATCAGAGAGGTCTTGTCCTCTATCTCTATTTGCTCTGGACATGGCTTTAAGTTTTTCAAATGTTACTAAGGCGGGAGCTTGAATTGCACTCACCAAGGCTTCGGTATACTTTGAGCTGAGCTTAGATTTGCTGTCAAGATCCATGCCGATCTTCAAATCATATTTACATTTTTCTCTCTCTGTTAGCTGACTTGAGCGACTTACTAATAGATGCATATAAATAAGATACGCAGCCCTTTCCTTGCTGCCTTGTTCTTCTTTTTTATATGCTGCTTCCAAGTAGCCTATAGTAGGCTTCTCAGTCAATGTTGGCAGTTTGCTTTTAATTTTACTGAGACTAGATCCTTCGGATATTTCATCTAAGATAATTTTATAATCAGAGCGTTTTTCTTTAGGCTTGCTTCCGAAAAAACGGGTTATAAAGCTCGCTTGTTTGGTTTCAGTTTTCTTGCTTGCAGCTTGTTTGGTTTCAGCTTGTTTAGGTTGATGCTTTACAGAATTCGTTTCTCCACTTATCAGGGGGCTAGGTTTAGCGGCTGATGAAAATGATTCGTCTTGTTTTGGTTTTAGCTTAGATTCAGCATCCGGTTGCGTTGCTTCTTTGTCATGTTTTGGGGTTGTAGGCCTTTCTGATTGCTGCTCTTGATCACGTATCAATTTTTTATTTTCCGTAAATGCAGTTCTCATCGCTGTTAATAAACCAACAGCAACTAATAAACAAAGAAAAGCTGCACTTTTAACGTCTTCTGGTAAATATTTATATCTCATCGCTTTAACTAAAAATAATTTATTATTCACTAAATGAGGGGGTAAGAAATCTAGAGCTTCTCCCTGTGTTGCTTTTATTGCTTCTAACACGAATTCTTCGCTCATACTGTCGTAATAGAACATGACCTTTCCACCAGTTTCTTTTATGGCATCCATACGGAAAGAGTAATCATTCGTCAAATAATCAGAAGCATGTACAACGCTTGAAGGATCTTGTCTAATAGATTCCATAACATAAGTACGGTCATTTCCAAGAGCATAAGGACTATCTTCTTTTAGAATATCACCATTCTTCTTTTGTTCATCCTCAGTGAGAGCTACTCTCTCTTCATATAATTCTTTAAGATTGTAGAATTTCAAGCCTTCACTGCTACTGCGGAGAGTCCAATAATTACCTCCCTTAGTATTGACTCTACCTAACTCATATGGAAATCGAGCCGTAAACTTATCGCTGTACTTCTCGTTCTCCTTCGCTAATTTCTTCTCCTTCGCAAGTTTCTTCTCCATAGGGCTCGATAAATCACAGGGGTATTCATCTTTTTTGAAGGATCTAACATAGCTGTTAGCCTCGTTTAATTCCTGCATTTTTGTCGAATCATCAGACACTTTTTTATCTAGATTTTTATCTGGATGATATTTTAATGCTTTCTTTCTGTAACGCTGAGTTATATCTTTGTGTGAATCTCCGGGACCTGCCTCAAGAGTGTCACACGCCTGCTGCAGCTTAGGATCATAAGTATTTGCAAGTGCTGATGAAACAAATAGTAAAGTTAAAAATTGCCTTAAATTAAAAGTCATTGGGTACTCCTTGAGTTTAAAATACTCACAAAAGATAAAAAATAATCTATTGAGCCCATTGTAGGCATTAACCTTAGCGCCGTCAAACTGTCTAATGTTTACCAAAATGATCATATAAACCACAGAATAGCGAGTGGTGTGCAATTCATCGTTTTTTTTAAAATATTTTAGGCCCTGGATTGCCAGGTCGGGCTAAAGCCCTTCTCGCAAAGATGGGCTATTATGCGTAACATGGCTGCTTTAGCCAGCATTTATTTAGGCAGAGAGGTACTTAAAAAGAATGTTCATATATTGAAAAAGTACTTTATTGCTGCTTTAGAATCTCTTTTTGAGCTAAATGCCACAGTCAAACTGGGGATCCACGCATGTGAATAACTTTCTGGGGATCTCTCAGGTATAAAACGAGGCATGCAGGCGGTACGGATGAGTTAGCTATCAAATAAATTCATTATCTGGAAGTTCTATTGAAACAACAATTATTTATGCAAAAAATAGTGTTTACTGTTAAATTTAAGTCACCTGCAGCTTGACTGAAAAATATAGTATAATCCCCTTCTCTTAGATTTAATCCATAAAATACACCATGACCTCTATACGACTATCAAATCAAAAATCCAATAAAATGCGTTGGGGACAATTACATGGTGCAGCACTCCCTATCGCGCTTGCTGAATGGTGCGATACAACGCAAACCAATCTGATTATTGCGCCCAATCATCTTGCGGCCATCACCTTACGCAGCCAACTGCGTTATTTATTACAGCAAGATAAAAACGCACCCAACATCACGCTTTTTCCTGATTGGGAAACACTGCCTTATGATCAGTTTTCGCCCCATCAAGATATTATTTCAGATAGGTTATATGCTTTAAATCAGCTACAGCAAAACGAACCGATTATTTTAATTGCAACAGTAAGCACGCTGATGCATCGCTTGTGTCCCCCTACTTTCTTAAGTCAACATGCTTTTGTTTTAGAAACAAACCAAACCTTTCAATTAGAGCCTTTTCGAAACCGCCTTGTAGCTGCAGGGTATCATGCAGTGAATCATGTATTAGAACACGGCGAATTCTCTGTTCGAGGGGGCATATTAGACCTATTCCCTATGGGGAGTCGCGTGCCTTTTCGGATTGAGCGCTTTGACGATACGATTGAAAGCATTCGCATATTTGATCCCGAAACCCAACGCACCATAAAAAAAATAAATAACATACGCATTCTTCCTGCTCGGGAATGCCCGCTAGATGAAAAAAGCATTGCGCGTTTCAGACAAACATTTCGCGAACATTTTTCAGGTAATCCAAGCCTATGCCCTATTTATGAGGCCGTCAGCCAAAACCAATTTCCTCAAGGCGTTGAATATTATTTGCCACTGTTTTTTGAGCAAACAGCAACCCTTTTTGATTATCTACCTAAAGCAACACACGTTTGTTTAATCGACTCGATTCAAGCACCAGCAGAGCAATTTTGGGAAGAAATTAACACACGCTACGCAGACCGAAAACTAGACCCAACCAGACCTGCCCTTCCCCCTCAAAGCAATTTTTTAACGCCGGCAGAGCTGCTCGGCAACACCAAAGCATTTAACCCACTTCGCATGCAAGCCGCGCCTGAAAAAAGTCAGGCCCACGCGACTAATTTTAATACGAACAAAGGCCCGTCGCTTCCCGTCCAACGGAAAGCAGAACAACCGCTGAATCAAGTATTAGATTACTTAAAAAGTACGCCATATCGTGTTGTATTTGTCGTTGAAAGTACCGGACGACGCGAAGCGTTGCTTGAATTACTTGCAACAGAAAAAATTCATCCAACCCCTCACGACACCTGGGCGCTATGCCTTAATAGCCAGGATGCAATTAATCTTGTGATCGCCCCCCTCACGGAAGGCGTTGAGCTACCAGAAGCCAAGCTCTCTATTATTGTTGAATCTCAATTATTTGGTGAACAAGCAACCCCGCAACAACGCGCGCGCGATAAAAAAGCAATCGATCCCGACACCATGATTCGGGATTTAACCGAGCTTCGTACAGGTGCCCCACTGGTGCACCTTGAGTTTGGCGTGGGACGCTATCAAGGATTACAGCTGATTGAAACCCAAGGCATTCAAAGCGAATTTATTATTTTAAATTACGCCAATGACGATAAAATTTATGTGCCTGTCACAGCCTTACATATGCTAAGCCGTTATACCGGCGCTGATTCAGCACACGCCCCCCTGCATCGACTCGGCTCTGATCAATGGCGAAAAGAACGTAAAAAAGCGGCTGATAAAATTCATGATGTTGCCGTTGAATTACTCGAGATTCACGCCAAACGCGCAGCGAACAAAGGGCATGCACACCAATACGAACGCGAAGAATACAATGGCTTTGTTCGCGGCTTTCCGTTTGAAGAAACCATTGACCAAACACGTGCGATTCAAGATATTATGGATGATATGCAGTCAGATAATCCAATGGATAGATTAATTTGTGGTGATGTAGGCTTTGGTAAAACAGAAGTTGCCATGCGTGCCGCATTTATTGCTATTCAAAGTGGTAAACAAGTGTGTGTGCTTTCCCCCACTACGTTACTTGCAGGCCAGCATTTTGAAACCTTTCGAGATAGATTTTCTGAGTTTCCAATCTCTATCGAGCTGCTTTCACGCTTTAAAACCCCCAAAGAAGCGGCCGCTACCATCGACAAACTCAAGCAAGGCCGCCTAGACTTAGTCATTGGTACCCATAAGCTTTTACAAAAAGGCATTGAATTTGATGATTTAGGCTTACTGATTATCGATGAAGAACATCGCTTTGGCGTTAAGCAAAAAGAAAAAATCAAAGCATTACGCACACACGTTGATATTTTATCTATGACAGCAACCCCCATTCCTCGCACACTCAATATGGCCATGGCGGGCATTCGCGATATCTCACTCATAGCCACCCCCCCTGCAAAACGTCTTGCGATTAAAACGTTTTGGCAAGAAAAAACGAATACATTAATGCGAGAAGCGGTTCTGCGTGAAACATTACGTGGCGGCCAAGTGTTCTTTTTACATAACAATGTACAAACCATCCAACGCGTAGCAGACGAATTAAAAAAGCTGGTGCCAGAAGCAAGCATCCAGGTTGCGCACGGACAAATGCGTGAACGCGAACTCGAACGCATCATGTCTGATTTTTATCACCAGCGATTCAATGTATTGGTGTGTACTACTATTATTGAAACCGGTATTGATATTCCAACAGCCAATACCATTCTTATTGATAAAGCGGATCACTTTGGATTAGCACAATTACACCAACTCCGTGGTCGTGTGGGTCGCTCACATCATCAAGCATATGCTTATTTACTCACCCCTAAAGAAAAGCTATTAACCAAAGACGCAAAAAAACGCCTTGAAGTCATTACCTCTATTCAAGACTTAGGCGCAGGCTTTGTGCTTGCAACCCATGATTTAGAAATCAGAGGTGCAGGTGAATTATTAGGTGAAGAACAAAGTGGTAATATGCATGCCATTGGCTTTAGCTTATATATGGAAATGCTCGAAGAAGCCGTTAGTGCGCTTAAATCAGGAAAAATACCCGAGTTAACGGCTAAAAGCGCCCCAGGGCCAGACATCGAATTAGGCATTAGCGCGATTATTCCAGAAGATTACGTCGGTGATGTACATATGCGTTTAACCCTGTATAAACGCATTGCCCATGCAAAAAATGCAGACGCACTCCGTGAACTACAAGTAGAGCTCATCGATCGCTTTGGTTTGCTGCCGACGCCCATTAAGCATTTATTTTCAATCACACACTTAAAACATTTTGCGGCACGTCTTGGCATATTACGTATTGCAGCATCCAGTCAAAACATACGCATTGAATTTAAAGAAACGCCCTCTATTGATTCACTCAAACTCATTAAGCTCATTCAGTCTCGTCCCAAGCAATATCAACTAGATGGATCTAACCGCCTTAAATTCATCATTGAAACAGCGGCAAACGAAACGCGCATTCAAGCAATCGATACACTGCTTAACACCCTGATTTAAATCACCTAAATATGTTATGATTTTCTCAAATAAACGCTTTATTTGAGAGAATTATATGGAACAGGATGCCATGATCTATGATGTGATTATTGTTGGAGCAGGTCCTGCAGGCCTTTCTGCCGCAATTCACCTAAAAAAACTAAACCCCGCTATCACCGTTTGTATTCTTGAAAAAGGAGCAACCGTTGGGTCTCATTTACTCTCAGGTGCCGTGCTTAACCCTAAAAGTTTAAAAGCACTGCTGCCAGACACCTGGCAAAATGCCCCCCTTCATACCCCAGTAACGCACGATGCATTTTATTATTTATCAAAGCAACGCGCCCATCGATTACCTACCCCGCCACAAATGTATAATAAAAACCACCGTATTATTAGTCTCTGTGAGCTCGGCGGTTTTCTTGCCACACAAGCCGAAGCATTGGGGTGTGAGATTTACCCAGGATTTGCAGCAACTGCGCTTTTATTCGGAAATTCTGGTGAGATAAAAGGCGTTTCAACCGGTGCAATGGGTATTAATAAATCAGGTGAGAAAACCCCAAATTATCAGCCCGGCATGCACCTATACGCCAAACAGACTTTATTCTCAGAAGGCTGCCGTGGGGAGCTGAGTGAACAACTCATAGAAAAATTTAACCTGCGTGAAGGCAAACAACCTCAAACATACGGCCTTGGCATTAAAGAAATTTGGCGTGTTGAACCCAAGCACCATACCGAAGGCAAAGTAGTTCATACCATCGGCTGGCCGCTGGATAATAAAACCTATGGTGGCTCTTTTATTTATCACATGAAAGATCAACAAATAGCCCTTGGCTTTGTCGTCGGGCTTGATTATACAAACCCATGGCTTAGCCCATTTGAAGAGATGCAACGGTTTAAAACACATGCTTTTATTATGCCATTACTTGAAGGGGGCGAGCGATTATCATATGGCGCGCGTGCGCTCAATGAAGGCGGCTTTCAGTCTATTCCAAAGCTCACCTTTCCAGGTGGCGCTTTAATTGGCGATGCTGCAGGCTTTTTAAATGTGCCACAAATCAAAGGCATTCATACAGCCATTCAATCGGGCATGTATGCCGCGAGCGCATGTGTTGACGCATTAAAACATGCATCCGACGCGCCGCTTGAAATCACACGCTACACGAACACCATACAAAATTCTTGGGTTATAAAAGAACTCTATCAAGCACGCAATATTCGACCCGGCTTTAAATATGGCTTATTTGCAGGTCTAATTAATGCAGTATTTGAAACCTATATTTCACGAGGACGCATGCCCTGGACGCTCACACATCACGTCGATGATAAAACCCTGGTTCCTAGCCAACATGTACCTAAAATTAATTACCCTAAACCGGATGGGAAGCTAACGTTTGATAGGCTGTCATCTGTTTATTTAGCCAACACATTTCATGAGGAAAATCAGCCGGGGCATTTAAAGCTTAACAATCCAGCCCTTGCCATTGATGTTAATTATAAACAATTTGCATCGCCTGAAACACGCTATTGCCCTGCTGCAGTATATGAAATTATTCAAGTCAACAATCAGCCACAATTAAAAATTAATGCGGCAAACTGCATTCATTGCAAAGCGTGTGATATTAAAGATAGGAATATTACATGGACCGCTCCGGAGGGCGGTGGCGGTCCTAATTACGTTGGCATGTGAAAGGGTTAAGAATAACGCCTTGCGGAAGCAGAAAGTTCTTCAGCATCGGCTTCATTTTGTAATGCAACTGCCGGAGACCTTTCTGCAAACAGACTTAAACCACCTAAAGCAGATACTGATGGATCTATCAATAGCGACACAATTTTAGCCGTATTTGACAAAGGGGAGTCATCCGATATCTGACGTAGGCAAGACTGCGCGTGTTCTGCGTTATAAAATCCTTTGCTTGAATCCCAACCCGGCATTTGACCTGAAAAAATCCCCCCCGCAAAAGACATTCAAAGTCATCTCTTGGAGCCTCTTCTACCATTAGTGCCGTAATAATTTCAGCATTACTCATACCTTCCGTTGAAGTCTCCCATGGAAAAATAAGTGGGGCATTCAAAAAAGCAGTTGCATCACCTGATTGTGCTTTAGCTAATTCACTTTTTAATAAATTAAATCCATTTTTTTGATCTGAAGACTGCTCTGGAATTTCCCTAAAGCAGGGATAAGTATATGATAGAAATGCCCCCTTATAAGCCGAATGGTTTGACTTCGCCACAGCACCTAAAAGCCTTGAAAAACCCAAAGGATACTGCGATAAAAACTCAAAAAAATCGCAACCATGGTTAAAATACGCCGCCATAAAAACATGGTGATGCTGCAACACTGTCGCATCAAGCGAATCAGTACAGGCTAAAACACGCGCCGAAAAAGCAGGATCGGCTGCTGCTATATGAGCCCATTGCGTTTGAAAGGACGCCTCAAGTGGCAAATCTAATAATTTAATCCCTTGACAAGGATTCCCATAATAATCTGTCTCAGACAAGCCCAATGAACGATTCACATGATACGGAGACTTTTCTTCTGAACCCAAAGCTTCTGCATATAATACTACTCCATGTTCACCTATATATTTAACAGGAATATTGGGTTTCAAATAAGAGGCATACAGTGACATAAGATTCCCTTCGTACGAAATACAAAAGGCTTGTTCCGCATGGTTTAAATGCTCAATTAAAAGAGTATCTTGTGTGAATATATCCCTATGTTCATCGTCTTTTCCGTAATACACAATGCCTTTATTATCACGTAATTTGTCTTGAATTCTTAAGTAATTATCATCCTTTCCTCTTGCAGAAAAAAGAATAACAGATACCCATTGAATCACTTGATAACGCTCTAATTTCTGCATTATGTCCGCATAATGTGTAAAGTCTCCAACCCCATCAGAATTTACATAACAAAAAACAACATATGTTGGCATGTAAAAAAATATCCTGTAAATTTAGGCGCTTTTAAAATTAAACAAAACAACAAGCGCTTCCTACGCCTTGGTCCCCCCCACGGTCAGGCTATCAATTTTTAATGTGGGCTGCCCAACACCAACGGGTACCGATTGACCATCTTTACCGCAAACGCCAATACCAGGATCTAATCCTAAATCATTACCAATCATGCTGATTTGCTTCATCACATCAGGGCCATTTCCAACCAATGTTGCCCCTTTAACAGGCCTTGTCACACGACCATTTTCAATTAAATAAGCTTCACTTGCAGAAAATACAAATTGCCCTGAGGTAATATCAACCTGCCCACCCCCAAAATTAACCGCATATAAACCTTTTTTAACCGAGCGAATGATTTCATCTGGATGATACTGCCCTGCCAGCATATAAGTATTGGTCATACGTGGCATAGGAATATGTGCGTAAGACTCACGTCTGCAATTACCCGTTGGTTTCATCCCCATTAAACGTGCATTTTGTCTATCTTGCATATAGTTAACCAACACGCCATCGTCTATGAGTGTCGTGCATTGCGTCGGCGTGCCTTCATCATCAATCGAGAGTGAGCCACGTCTATCAGCCAATGTTCCATCATCAACAACCGTCACGCCTTTAGAGGCCACCTGCTCACCAAGTCGCCCTGAAAAAGCAGACAGTTTTTTACGATTAAAATCGGCCTCAAGACCATGCCCCACGGCTTCATGCAAAAGTACGCCAGGCCAGCCAGGGCCCAAAATAACAGGCATGGTGCCTGCAGGTGCATCGTCTGCATCTAAATTCACCAATGCCTCACGAACGGCATCCCGTGCATAATGTAATGCGCGCGATTCATTCAAAAAGAATGAATAACCCAAACGCCCCCCGCCACCTGAACGTGCTGACTCACGTCTTCCATTCTCTTCAACAATCACACTTATATTCATACTCACCATAGGACGAATATCAGCTACATATTGACCTTGCATGCCAGCCACTAACACCACTTCATACACACCACTCAAAGAAGCATTCACTTGTATAACGCGCGGGTCTTCTTGACGCGCTGCTGTATCAACCGATTCGAGCAACGCAATTTTTTCTTGTTTGGTTAAACCTTCAATTGGATTAAGGCCTGCATAACGCATAATAGGAGCTGTTGAAATTTTGAGGGCTTGCCCGGGTGCACTGCCTGCAAGCGCAATAGAACGCGCGGCATCTGCTGCACGTTCCATTGCAGGTAAATCAATATCGTCACAATAGGCAAACCCTGTTTTTTCATCACTCACGGCACGAATACCAACGCCTCGGTCAATCGAGTAAGTGCCTGTTTTAACTTCTGAATCTTCAAGATACCAAGATTCATAATTAACACTCTGAAAATATAAATCAGCATCGTCTATTTTACGATTTAAGAAATTTTGTATTAAACGCTCAAGACTTGCTTCATCAAGTGATGCAGGCTTTAATAATAATTCTGTGGCAATATCTAATGCATCTGTCATACAAAAACCCCTTATAATACGCGGTGCCGAAGGCATGGAAAAGCAGCACGCCTTTGATGTAAGTTATCTAAATCAATATCAGCACAGATTATCCCTGTGCCTGACGCTATTTCACTGATGATATCACCCCAAGGATTAATGATTAAGCTATGTCCATACGTTTTACATAAATTAGCATGTTCACCCGCTTGATTAGGGGCCAATATATAACACATATTTTCTATTGCGCGTGCTTTCAGTAAAGCATGCCAATGCGCTGCGCCTGTTGTTGCTGTAAAGGCTGAAGCCACTGTAAATAATTCGGCGCCTTCATTCAATAAATATCGATACAACTCTGGAAAGCGAACATCGTAACACACACTAAGCCCAATGCGACCTACCGGTGTATCAACAACGACTGGTCGATGCCCTGCCGCAATGGTTTTAGATTCTGCATACACTTCAGTATCTGACACGGTCACATCAAATAAGTGTATTTTATCATAACGAGCGACTTCTATGCCTTCGGCGTTAAACACAAGAGAGCTCGCCCATACCCGATTATCAGGTGCTTTCAGCGGAATAGTGCCTGCTACGACCCAGAGTTTATAGCGAGCAACTAAAGCGCTGATTTTATCTTGAATAACACCAGCACCATCAGATTCAGCGAATTTTAGCTTGGCTTGTTCATCCGCACCCATAAAAGCAAAATTTTCGGGTAAAACCAGTAAGTTAACCTGCTGCTCAGATGCCTGGGCAAATAATGTTTCGACTATAGATAAATTCGTCTCTAAATTATCTGAAGAAACCATCTGTGCTACTGCTATCCGCCGCATAACCCCTCTCCTTTTAGACGTTATACAATAGCATACTTCGAATTACCTTCCGCACCCACATTATGTATATATGCGATGGGTAATGCGTCTGAATCTTCAAAGCCACAGATTTATGATTTGAAATCAGTGTCTTTACTCGAATCATCGACCGAGTCATCTGTTTCGCTGGTGTAACGCGCTTTATAAGCGGCCATCCCAGCGCCTGTTGCAACTGCTGCGCCGGTTGCAACTACTGCAGCCATATCAAGGCTTATCTCTGCAACTCGAGTCATTAGTAAACCAATTGCAAGCGCTGCAGTCGCTGCAGGATACCTGAATGACAAGCCAATAACAGAAGAAAGAAAAGATGTACTGTCTTCAGGGTTCTGCTCTGGAACAGCAGCAGACATAAAGGCTTGAAAGTCGTCCCATTTAGCCTTTACAGACGGGTCAGTGCACACAATCTTAGCATTGTCTCTATCACTGACAAGATTTAATCCTTTTATACCTTGATATGTTGTAAGAGGACCTTGTTTTTCTTCGAGGACCAAACCGGGCATATTGGCTTGAAATGCAGCTAGCTTGCCAGCTAAAGTCGTTCGGCTCCTATCAGTGGCAAGTGTCTCTTTATACCGTCCACTATCGGCAGAAGGAGTGCTTTTAACGCCTGGATTCAAAAATTCTTCAAATTGAGCCGCGAGTTTTGAATCAGTGCACACAATCTTAGCATGGGCTTTATCACCAACAAGATTTAATCCTTTTATACCTTGATATGTTGTAAGAGGACCTTGTTTTTCTTCGAGGACCAAACCGGGCATATTGCCTTGGAATTCAGCTAGCATGGCACCTGCAGTTGCACGGCTTCCCATATTATCAAACGTCTTTTGATACCCTTTATCAGCGGCTGCAGAAAGTTTTGCGTTAGACGGTGTCAGGGCCATAGCTTTATGAAATTCGTCTTTAAATTTCATATCTTTAGAGCCTTTGCTGGTATCATATATATTAATAGATATATCTAGAACACCCGAAGGATCCTCTTCTTGAATAACCTTTGCAAACGATTTTGCTGCCTCTGTTGCATCCCAACCATATGCAGCAATCCCCAAGGGCTGAATAAAAAGAGGGCGCTGTGGCTGTGAGTTTTTTACTGCCACTATTGCTCCCCGAACCGCATCTTCATATATCTTATTTCTCTCGCCTAAAGATAGACTGCGAATCGTCTGGTTCATCCTAGGAACTGTCGCAACACCACCTAATAAGTTGTTGTCCGCTGTAGCGCTATTAAGCGTTATATAAGGCGGGATGGGTTGTGGTTTTCCGAATAAACCAGGCTTGAAATGAGCATCAAGCACTTTCTGTAACTCGCTGTCCCACACCTTCTTCCGACCGAATATGTCTTTGAACATTAAAAAGCCTGAGCCCATGCCGCTCACATTCTTTATATCAACTGTTCCGGCACAGACGACTAAGGAATTATTTTTTGGTCTACCCTTTTCAGGTGTTGAGACTGGCATGATCATGCTCCTCTTAAATAGCTAGATTAAGATATAAGTAAAGGCTTTAAGCTCACGTATAACACCTGAGGCTTTAATTAATGCTAAAAGTATAGTAAATAATCATTAAAAATAAAGCCTGTCAGCCACCTACAAGCGTGCCGCTACCTCGTGATAGATTCCGGGACATCCAAGTCCCCGAAATCGACTCGTCAACGCGGCAAGTATTTTGGCCTCGACTGTCCTGCGTCTGACATTTTTGCGCTAAACGCGCCAAGAAAAATGTCCTCCCAATGACTCTACGCCTGCATAAAGATTTTCTAACATCCCTTCGGGCTGGTTAAAAAATCACAGACTATCTCGGACTAAACGCCTCGGCCTTCAGCCTTCCATCGCGTTCAGCGTCTGTCAATGCGTAACTTCTATGAAATATAAGCTGTTGCTCTTTTCCTGTGACATGGCATAAGGCACTCTTGACTCTCTATTAATCTAATGGGTTTTATTTTAACAATAAAACATTAAGGCTTAATCAAGCAAGAACGCTACAGGGTCGAAGGTTACCAACCCTGTAGTTCTAAATTAACATCAGAACATGAGATTACTTTAATTGAAGCTCAAACCCTTCTCCTTCCCCTACTTTTTGAGCATCAGCGCCAAAAAAAGTATGAGACCCTTTGCTTTCGCTTTTTAATCTGGCTACTGCATTATCACGTAATAAAATTGACTGATCGTGCGCTGCATACAAAGCACGATGAAACAAAGCGTTAAATTCATCTTGAGGTGTCAACGTGGCACCCGCGAGTTTTTCTAATTGAAGTAATGCTTTATCTGTCGTTCCCCCCTTTGATCTAATGCTCTGAATTATCGACTTAAAATCACAATTGCCGTTCAACTGAAACCTGCTATTTATTAACTCGGCCGTTCCTGCAATTGTGTGTCCTACCGTACGACTCACTAGCTCATCTGGAAGCATTTCTCGAACGACTTCAACGTATGCAACAGCCATCCGAAACATCTGTAGCGATACATCATCATCAAATACACATGCCATACGGCTTAAGTCTTCGCATTTATCCATGTCGAATACCATGCCCGCTAGCTGCTGAACCAGGTCAATCACCAGCTTCAATGCTTCTTTGCGTGAGACATCTAATGCTTCCAACTGCGCCACGGCCTCATCCATAAAATTAAGTATATAGGCCGGTGCACTGCCTGATACGGCAACACCTATATGCATGTCTTCTGGATTTTCAACCCAAACAACCTCTCCTGCCGCCATCAAAAGCTCTGAAAATTGAAGGCGTTTTTCAAGTGACACTTCCGGAGGGGCATAGGCAAAAATAACACTACGATTTACAGCGGCTAACATATTGGGCATCCATACAATATCTCCCCCTGTCTCAGGTACACCCAGCCCAGCCATATAAGGAAGCACAAGCTTTCCTAAATCTCGTATTGCTTCCATCGCTTGCTTTAATTCAATATTCCAGTCTTGCGGTTTCATGCCAGGCAAAATGCAAGACACCCCTGGGTGATTAATCGCCACATCAAAACTCGGTAAAAACTTAATCCCTGCCGCACTGTGCTGCTTGGGATCATAAGCAAGTAATAGTGAGTCGTCAGGTGTAGAACGGCGTACGATTGCATCTGATATTGCTGCTCCCATGTTGCCACGGCCCAACAACAAAACATTTTGATTTTGAAAACGGTTTTTAGTTAAAGCTATAGTCTTCGGATCAATCACACTAAATCTAGGCATATACTACGTCTCCATTTACTCTTGTTTTATTATCTTAAACAGTTAAGAAAAGCCGAACGGCGAATCTTACTGCATTAGATATTGCTTTTGCAAAAAATAAATATTATTGTTTGTATTGATTTTTGCATGGACGTAATAAAAAAGCAGCTGCTATCGGTATAAAAATAATTTTATTATTCGCGCCCACACAATGGATGATCTAAAAATGATCATAAACTTAAAAAAACAATCCTCCTCTTTGGTATAGCGACACTTTATCAAGCCTCAGCTTTTTCTGGGACAGCTTCTGAATCGCCTAAAGAAAACAACCTTATGGCCTTATGGTCAAGCCCTAGCAGCATATATATCGCTCTAACAGCCGGCGATTCCGACTCCATGCAAGCAAACATAACGGCCGCCCCTCCTTATTGGGATACAACTTCAGAAACCTATAACAATAACGTCGGTGCGTCTGAAGTGCTTGGCGCAAGCATTGGGTATGTTTTTAATCCTTTATTTCGTGTTGAAATAGGCGCTGATCACCGAAATTCATTTAAATATGCACAAAGACAGACAGCAGAAGAGGCCGATATTTTTGATCAACGAACACGGTATTTTAATTTAAGCAATACAACCATTATGAGTACTTTATTTTTAAATGGCAGTGGCATCTCAGATAAAGCGTCTGCTCAACATGAAACGTTTATGATTGATCCGTTTATCGGCTTTGGTTTAGGGCTCGCATTTAATTCGGTTGATAACCTCCATTCGGTAGAAGATGCGACACAAGGCACGATTGCAACAACCCAAGATGTATTTAGTTTTATGACAGCGCCACGTACAACCCGTGTGTTGGCATACCAATTTATTGCAGGATTTGATGTAAAAACAACAAAAAAAATAGGCATTGGTGTCAATTATCGCTATTTAGATGCAGGTCGTTTTGAATCCAACAACTATATCGCTGATGGTGCTCTGGGTGGCATGACCGTGCCGCCATGGAAAGGTACTTTAAAAACAAATGAAATTTATGTAACGATTAAATATGCCGTCAACTAACGGACGTCCGATAGATTATCCTAGCCTTTGCGGCAGAAGAGAATGTATCAGTGCATAAGATGCGTTTTCTAGTTAAAAAAAGATATAGTCGATTAAATTTTAAACAATCGACTGGAAGGCATAATCAAAGGCTTCCGCCAAACTCCCGCATTCCGCAATAATTTTTTTAATTTTAGTTTTCAAATTTGCCCAGAATGTTTCAATTGGATTTAGGTCTGGCGAGTAAGGCGGTAAAAATAATAAGTGACACTGTGCATTTTCGATCAAGAATTTTGTATGTTCTGATTTATGCAAAACGGCATTATCCATGATAACGGTGTAGCCAGCCCCCAAACTGGGGAGCAAAAAATTTTCAAGCCAAAAATTAAATAAGATTGCATCGCAAGTACCCGTGTAACAAAGAGGTGCAATGACCTGATGATTGACCAGTCCTGCAATAAAACTTTCTCTTGCATAGCGCCTACCTGAGGCTTCTCCTATGATACGTTGGCCTCTAACACTTCCACCATGCTCTCTCGAAATAAATTTATCTATGCCTGATTCATCAACATAAACACATTTTTCTGGCAGATGATGAGCTAACGCTTTTAAGAAGGCCTCTCTTTTGAAGGCATCTCGTTCTTGATAAAGCGGGGACTTTTTTTT
>JAHZKG010000022.1 GCA_022600515.1 Gammaproteobacteria bacterium | reverse complement strand
TTTCCAACGGTAACATTGTAATCGGTCATCGCTATCCTCCGGTTTTTATTGTTATAGAGACATAACTAATATACCGAATTTTGGTGATGACCCCTAACTCAAAAAGCCACCTCGAATTTACAGCAGTTTACGGACTTAACCTCCTATTGAGTAGATAAAGTAATAAGCCTTTAAGTGGAATTGATTTAAATGATAACGAATTTAAGCATGAGTATGCAGTATCGCTATATTGTTGCAGGTATTTATACGGTCATTTTATTTATAGATAGGCTTGATTTAACCATTGTAAATATTACGTTGCCGACGCTTGCCGAGCATTTCAATGTACCTATCACTAAAACAGAATGGATAAATAATGCCTATTTACTTGCTCTGGCCATGAGTATACCTATCAGTAGCTGGGCAGGCGATCGATTTGGTGTTAAAAAAGTGTTTATTATTGCAACCAGTCTTTTTGGATTGTCGTCATTGTTATGTGCGTTTTCACCTAATTTAATGATCATGGGCATGCTTCGTTTTCTGCAAGGGCTAGGTGGCGGCGTCATTATTCCCGTAGGTATGACGATGGTATATCGCGTGTTTGATGCTTCTGAGTATGCAAGTATTACGAGTTTTATTTTTATTCCAACGCTTATAGCGCCTGCAATTTCACCTGCATTAGGCGGAGTAATCATTGCGTATTTTGGTTGGGAGTGGGTCTTTCTTTTTGCAGTCCCCATTTGTTTTGTTGCTATCATTCTCTCTGTATTTATATTAAAAGAACAAAAAAATGAAGTAAAAATGCCTCTCGATTGGCTGGGCTTTCTGCTTTCTTCTGGTGTGTTAATTTCAATGTTATATTTAATTTCATTATTAGGAAGAAACGAGCGTTATCTTCAAATGACAGTGGTTTTATTGTCTACAATGTTTTTAACCTATTTGTTTCTTAAACACGAAAAAAATACCGCATTCCCATTGATAGATATTAAATTTTTTAAAAATAAATTATTTCTACACGTTAACCTCATTCAATTGGCCTTTCAAATATGTCATTTCGGTTCTATTTTTTTGATTGCGATGTATCTTCAGGTAGGCGTTGGCATGTCTGCTATGACGGCAGGACTTATTATGGGCATGCAAGCCATTGGCGCTATTTGCATCAGTCGTTATTCGGTTAAATTATTTCAAACATTTGGGCCAGGCCTTCCTATAATTATTGGATTTACTGGCATTGCTGTCATTACGCCTTGTATCTTATTGATTGACGCCCCCAAGATGATTTTGTTGGGTGGCAGTATTTTATTTTTAAGGGGGCTGTTTAGTGGTTTATGCGGCACACCTATTCAAACAGCAAGTATTATTGGTTTTGAAAAAGAAGATGTTGGACGCGCTAGTGCTGTATTTAACGCGGGTAGGCAGGTATCCATTAGTCTTGGTATTGCACTCACGTCTCTTTTAATAACGTACGGTTTTAAATTAAACGGACTTGATGTCTCACAACAAATATCACAGCCAGGACAGTCTGTTTTTTATTGCGCATTTATCTTAATTCCAGCGGTGTCTTTGTTAGGTATTTTAATGACAACCCGAATTAACAATAAAAAAATCATGCTATTAATTGCTCAGGTTAAAGGTAATGCAAGCAACTAACCCTACATAGCTTTAGGGCTCGCGACTTGCATCGTGTGTTTCATGTAAGACGCAGGCCCCGCCATCGAGGATTTTTTTAGGCAGGTGAATTTAATTTAAACGGGAATATTTGAGATATATGCTATTTTTGTTGTAATATTACTTGGAATGTAGATGACGGATGGTGAAAAATTAAATTTAAAGATAAAAAAGTGATAGTAACCGGTGCTAATAGAAGTATTGGCCGAAAAATTGCTGTGGATTTTGCAGCAGAAGGTGCTGATGTATTGATTAGCTATCGTAGTGATAAAGCAGGGGCGGATGAAACTGTAAAAATGATAGAGGCTCGAGGTCGTCGGGCATGGTCTCTTCATGCGGACTTTTGAAAAATAGAGAATGTGAAAAATTTTTCTACGCAAGCAATTGAGCACCTTGAACAAGTTGATGTTCTTATTAATAATGCCAGCATGTTATCTCGTGAAACAATATTTGAAATATCACCAGAGTTGATGCAGCTAGTATTTCAAGTTAATACGATTTCTCCTCTTTATTTGTCAAAAATAATTGCTAACCATATGATTGATACAAAGACCAACGGTTGTATCACAAGTATTTCCTCAATAGCAGCAACAACCACTATGTCAAAAAGCATTGTTTATGCCTCGTCAAAAGCAGCAATGAATAAATGGACTGAAAATGCTGCACTAAATCTTGCTGAGAATGGTATTCGTGTTAATGCGATTGCTCCAGGGGTTATTGAGTCTGGAATGAATCAAAACACAGCTAGAACTGATCCTGAGTTATGGCGTTATTACCAAGAAAATATTCCGCTCAAACGAACAGGAACGCCTGCTGATATAGCAAATATGGCTCTTTTTATTTCTTCAGATGATGCGAGCTGGATAACGGGTAAAATATTTGAAGTGGACGGAGGACATGCTCTATAAATATATGGAATATTTAAGGCCTTTCAGGTGCTAATCTGGCCTAGACAAAATGGAAGATCTAGTAAGCGAGAATTTTACTTAACGCCCGATTTATTTTGTTTTGTTGCCTTGTATATCGCCACCTATTAACAGGTAGACAGTAAAATTCCCTATGTACGCTGGCTTGTCCAGGGTATCTATCCAAATTGAGGTTTAAAAGCACTGGATAGCTCGAATGAATAGGGCTAAGTAGGCTGGAGGTTATGTATGGTTGTTAGTGGGGGTTGCTATATATCGAGGTCAACCTCCGGAACCTAAAGGCTCGGAGGCTGGTAAATCCCCACAAATATTTTAAATTATCTTCATGATATATGGGTTTAAAGTTAGTCAATATAGACAATGAAAGGTCTTTCACGCGCAGGCGGGAATGACCTAACTTAGATTAATATTACTTATTTAAGGTCTACTGTTGATGGGTAGCCATTTTAAAATATTTGTGGGGATTGGCCAGAACCTGACCCCATTGATCTGCTATATTGGTGCAATTTATCTTAAATAATTAAGAAATCACACAACCACCTGTGACACAGTCCACATCTTCGGATTGCTCGGCCTCAGCTACTAGATGAGCATGGCCTGTCAATGTAATTTCTGTTGGCTGAGTAAACCAGCTACACATAATTTGATTTGTCGGTAGCGCGCCATCGGCAAGCAAGGGCTCTAAATAGCGCATCACAGCATTTAAATTAAACCGTAAACCAGTGGCTTCCATAGATGCTGCAGTATTTTTCACCACTAAATCCGCATGATTTCGACTCGGTCTTACAAATTCAGTATCCATCGGGCGAACAGTTTCTTCATATTGCGCGATAACAGTTGCCTTATTTCTTCCACGTTCTCTCACATCTCGCTCAATTCGTCGCTCGAGACAGATTTCCGGCGTTGACTCCACAAATATTTTTGCATCGCATAAATCACTAAGATTTGCTGCATTAGCAAGGATTAAAATACCCTCAAGAATAATGACTTGAACTGCCGCTGGATTAATTTGCGTTGTTTCATCTATACGTGAATGTGTTTCAAGCGCATAATTTGGCGCTTCTATGGTATGACCTGCTTTTAAGGCAAGTAGTTGTAATCTGCACAATGAAAATTCAATGGAATCCGGGTGATCATAGTTGAGTTTATTTTTTTCTTCGAATGAAAGATCTGGGCGGTTTCGATAGTACCTGTCCGAAGAAATAATAATACAACTGCCAGGATTTTCTTGGTTCAGCTGTTGCGCAATTTCATTAGCAACTGATGTTTTTCCAGCACCAGAGGAACCAGCAACACCAATGAGAATAGGGCAAGTATTTTTCGGCATGATTAAAGCATCCTTAGAAGTTACGCATTGACAGCAACCTGAAATTTCGGGCTTAGATACTGCTTATTTTTAACGAACACTTCAATAAATGAGGAAATAACCTCAGTAAATAATTCTTGACGTAAGCGATGGCAATTGCTGAGCATATCCATTGCTCTGAGCTTTTGAAGTTCTACATAACCACAAATTGCAGAAAATAAGTGATTTTTGACTGCGACTCGGCTTCGCACTTGAAAACTCTCAATATTAAAAACTTGTTTAATTGCTCTGTGATATTGCTCGAATATAGACCTATTTAAAAGGATGAATCGTGCTCCGTCATCTGGCGGACCTTCTTCATCAGGCAGGTATATTGCATAGTAGCGAACTTGGTCTTTTAAATTCGTCCGAAATAGCTTTACCTGGCCAAAATCACGCAACCAAACAACTAATCCATCATCGGGTATCTCCAGGGTTTGTACTTGTTGCCATCTGCCTTTTTTAATAGAAACCAAGCGATTGCTTTCAAGTGCAAATAAAAATTCAAGCCGATGGTTTTTTATCGCCTTCAAATTTTTTACGCAACTGTACCAACTATCACCGGTGACACATGCAGGCTCTAGACCCCAGGCTAATACCTCCGCCAACATCTCTAAAAAATAATCATTTTTCGTTTTGCCTTCCGACTTATCATAAACACGAAAATTAACGGGTTGATGTTGTCCATGAAGGTCAGTGTAATAAAGCGTTATTATATTGATCCCCTTGACCACTCGATGATGCTTGCCAGACCAATAATGGCCAACTAAAGCAATATAATGCGCATACGGCTTATCAACAACACTATCATCCACACTGAGTGTTCCTCCTTTTAAATTCAGAGTGGGCTTTGTTTCAACGAACAAATCATGAGAAGAATAAGATTCTCTGTTCAAAAAACGATTAACACTATCATGAGAAATATTCATAACTGATGCTAAGCGGCTACAGCTAACACCATTTGGTTCACTTAATAAAAAGCCAATATACATTGGTAATGTACACCGTGCCGTTGATGGGCGGGTAATCGTTCGTATCAAAATCGGCCTTCCAGTGGCTTATCTTTTTTTTGTTTGAATTATCTGGGTTTTTGGAGATTTGTCAATGCGTAACTTATAATCCTGTAAAAAAATAAATGCTACACGGTGTTTTCAAAAGGTCTTTCAGGTACTAATTTGGCCATAAAACCTATGGGGGCAGGGCTTGCGTTGTGCATTTCCACGCTTATATAGCCATTTGATTTTTAAATGACTTGCTCCCAGTGCCTACCTAACGCGACTTGTTCGCGTTATCCAGTTGATTGACTCATGTTGACTGGATGCCGTGGACAAGCCACGGCATGTAGGGATTCTCTTACTGTTCACTTAAGAATCAAATCACTATAAAACAACATTCCAGAGCAGCTAATTCATCCGATGTTAATGTTAAATAACCCATATCAAACCCACTATATTCAATATCAATTAGTATCAATAGATATCAAAATAAAATCACATTGATTAATTATGATAGGTTGAATTTAGGGGGCAATAGGGTTTTGGAGCGTGTTATCGAATGATATTGATTGATATTGATATTTTTTATTTGTTTCTTGAAAAAAAGGGTTTGTAGTCTTGAAAAGTATCACAAGCTGCTTTGATCAAACCACCTGCTTCAATATAACGCAAAACTCTTACTCTTAAATCTGATGAATGACTCATAATAAAGACTAAAATTATCACATAATAAATGAGTCGTTTTAAAGTTAATACACTATAAAGGTAGAAGTTGGAGGATAAAAAGCTTAAAAAGTGTTACAAATTTGCTACACGGTATTTCTTTTTTCCGAGGTATCATAGATATCATTTTTATTTCTTTGCCCCACCGCGATAACGGTCACAGTGATTTGTTTATCGTTGACATGATAAACGAGGCGGTAGCCTGATTGGCGTAGTTTAATTTTATAACAATGTTTAAGTTGTCCGCTAAGCGCTGCTGAAACAATATGTGGATTTTCGAGGCGGCGCTTTAATGTTTTTTAAATTGTTCCTGTAAGGTTTTTGAGAGCTTCTTCCATTCTTCTAATGCAAGTGGGTGAAAAAGAAGTTCATAAGTCATCTAACTTAACCTTAACTGGGGTGGAAGCATCAGAAAGGCGTTGCTTGACTAATTTTTGTAATTCATTCTCATCAATTAAATCCATGAGCTTCTCAAAGGTCTCTGTAGGTATGAGGTAAGCCGCGGGAACATTATGATTAAGGATAACCACAGGCTTCCCATGTGCCTCATTAATAACACGGGTTGGATTTTTCTTTAGTTCACTAATGCTTGCAACTTGATCGGAATATAAGGTTTGCATAATATGCACCACTCTTCATTTGATATAATATGACCCAATTATAGATCTTTTTTTAGGTCTTAATCAAGCAGGATCAATGGGGTCAGGTTTATTTGATTTTAGGTTTATTTGATTTTTTTTCACGATATTTAGATGATTTTCGATCGCCTCCTCTAGCTAGAGGCATGACTCTGCGATTTAGCTTTTCGGCCATTTCTTCTTTAAATTTGTGATTTCCAAGTAAGTAATTTTTATTTGTACTTTCTCTAATTTCTTCTAGGTTCTGTGCACCTAACTAACAGAGCTCTTATCTCATCCATAAAATAAAAGACGCATATGCTAAAAATTCAGCAAAAGAAGATGCTTTTTTATCAAAACGAGAGAAAACTCTCCGGAAATGCTTTATCTTATTAAAAAAACACTCGACTAAGTGGCGCTCTTTATAAATATCTTTATCAAATTCACGAGGCTTTTTCCTATTTGATCGAGGAGGTATCACCGGAGTACATTCTTGCGACTCAATTTGTTTAATAAATACACCTTAATCATATCCTTTGTCCGCTAAAATATGAGCACCTTTAATACCTTCAATCAAGACAGGGGCTTGCGTAATATCATTGCGATGACCTGGAGTTAATGTAAAGCGAACAGCTTGCCCCAAAGCATCAACTACAGCATGAATCTTCGTGGTAAAGCCTCCTTTGCTTCGCCCTAAAGCTTCGCGTTCATGTTGATCTCTCTCATATCCTGCGGCACATGGGTGAGCACGAACGATTGTTGCATCAATCATAAACCATTCAGTATCACAGTCAGATGAAAACGTATTCAGTACATCTATCCACACGCCTTTACGACACCATGAATCATAACGTTTATGAACACTTCGCCCTTTTCCATAATAAGAAGGTAATTCGCGCCATTGGGCACCAGTTTTTAAAATAAAATGGACTGCCTCAACAAATCTACGCGTTTTCTCCTCAGCTTTAACCCTTATTTTGGGGGATAAGCATAAAATTTTATAAAGTTTTTGCCAATTTTCAGCACTAATGTAATACTTCTCCATGGTAACGCTCCCTCCTTAGACAGTCGGAACGTTACCATATTTTTTTATGCTCAGTTAGTTAGGTGCACAGAACCTAAGGTTTTTTGATCTAATTCTGAGAGAAACAAGTGCTTATAAGCTTCATTTCTTTCACGTTGGCTTTTACCTAAGTGCTGATATTCATTATGGGCGATTTAAACACATAAGGAGAAAAGTATGACAGGAATCAAGCTTCAACATAAAGTGTTGCTTACGGCGCTTGTAACGTTGGGTTTATTGCCCACCTCAGGTTTTGCTGAATCAAAGCCGATAACACCCTAAGATTTATTTCAACCGTTATCTCCCACGGAGCCTTGGCACAAAGGGAAATTAACCGCGGCAAAAACGGTTAATTTTACTCAGACTGCAAGTGCTGGCACCGACGCCACAACAGTTTCTAAAGTACAGCTTGGTTCTATGATGCAGTTAAAAGTAGAAGTTGGAGGATAAAAAGCTTAAAAAAGTGTTACAAATTTGCTATACGGCATTTTAAACGATTTTTTAAGCTGAATAAATGTCACGTAACCGATTGATTTAACTTAGGAAAATGGTGCGCCCGGAAGGATTCGAACCTCCGACCCTCTGGTTCGTAGCCAGATACTCTATCCAACTGAGCTACGGGCGCATAATACCATTTGCTTTTGGCGGAGAGAGAGGGATTCGAACCCTCGATGGAGGTTTTGCCCCCATACTCCCTTAGCAGGGGAGCGCCTTCAGCCGCTCGGCCACCTCTCCAGTTGAGCAGCGACAGTATATCAGTAATTTCGGAACGGTCAACTAAGTTTTACATTACTTAAGTGTTAAAAAAGAATTAAAACTCATGTATGGTGGGTGTTTCGTGTAGCTACTCTCAGGAAAAGCTCGGTAAGGAGACAAAATGAAGAAAACACAATCAAAATTAAGCGGAAAAGCAGTTTATGTGGTTGATGGGGCACGTACGCCTTTTTTAAAAGCAAAAGGGGTGGGTTCATTTAGTGCATCAGATTTAGCCGTGTCAGCAGGTGAAAGCTTGCTCATGCGTCAGCCTTTTTTGCCCAGTGATTTAGAGCATGTGATTATTGGCTCTGCTATGCCGAGTCCTGATGAAGCGAATATTGCACGTGTGATTGCATTAAGGCTTGGGTGTGGTAATCAAGTACCAGCATTTACTGTCATGCGTAACTGCGCCTCAGGCATGCAAGCGATTGATACGGCAGCACTTCAAATTGCAAGCGGCCAAAGTCAGTTGGTATTGGCGGGTGGGACAGATGCGATGAGTCGGGCGCCTTTATTATTTAATGCGAAAATGACCGCTTGGCTCGGACAATGGTTTATGGCCAAAAGTATGTCGCAGCGTTTTGCCTTGTTACCGAAAGTACGCCCTTCTTTTTTAGCGCCTGTGATTGCACTCATGCGGGGGTTAACTGATCCAATTGTTGGGCTTAATATGGGGCAAACAGCAGAGAAGCTTGCTTACAAATTTAATATAACACGCGAACAAATGGATGCTTTTGCAGCAGAGAGTCATGCGCACTTATTAAAAGCATATGCTGATAATCATATGGATGAAGTCGTTCCAATGATTGATAAAAAAGGCAAAGTGCATGAAAAAGATAACGGAGCGCGTACTGATTCAACACCCCAAAAGCTGGCTAAATTAAAGCCGTTTTTTGATAAAAAATATGGCATGGTAACCGCTGGTAATAGCTCACAAATCACAGATGGGGCTTCTTTGCTTTTGCTTGCAAGTGCTGACGCTGTAAAACAACATCAGTTGCCTGTGATAGGACGGATTGTAGACTCTGAATGGGCTGCATTAGATCCTAGCCAAATGGGGCTTGGTCCTGTACATGCTGTTGCACCGATTTGTACACGCCAGGGTATTACACCAGCGGATATGGACGCTTTCGAAATTAACGAAGCATTTGCAGTACAAGTACTGGCATGCTTAGCGGCTTTTGATGATGAAACCTATGCAAAAGAAGAATTAGGGCTTACCAGTGCATTGGGTGCACCGCTTAGAGAGCGATTAAATCAAGATGGGGGTGCTATTGCGGTAGGACACCCAATTGGTGCAAGTGGTGCACGTATTGTGCTGCATGTTTTGCGTGCCTTAGAGCAAACAGGCGGAAAACGCGGCATGGCATCGATTTGTATTGGAGGCGGTCAAGGCGGGGCGATGTATATAGAGCGTACAACGGAGGTAAGTGGCAATGCGTGATGAAAAACATTGGAAGATAGAGCAAGATGCTGACAACATCATTTGGCTTGGTCTTGATAGACAAGATATGGGAACCAATAGCATCAATGAAGCAGTGCTTGATGAATTAAATACGGCATTGCAAGAGATTGCAGAAAAAAGTCATGCCAAAGGCCTTGTGATTTACTCATGTAAAAGTAAAGGCTTTATTGCTGGCGCTGATATTAAAACGTTTTCGGATTTAGATACTGCTGAGCGTGCAACAGCATTTTTACAAAAAGGCCAAGCAGTGTTATCACGCCTTGAAGCGCTTCGGATGCCGACTGTTGCGATGATTGATGGGTTTTGTTTAGGCGGCGGCATGGAGCTTGCTTTGGCGTGTGATTATCGCATTGCAACCGATAGTGATGATACGCGTTTAGGTTTGCCTGAAATTTTACTTGGTATTCACCCGGGCTGGGGTGGCGTTGTGCGTTTGCCAAAATTAATAGGCGGCTTTAATGCATTATCTCAAGTGATTCTAACCGGTTCGATGCTTCGCCCTAAAAAAGCAAAAAAACTAGGGATGATTGATGACGTTGTACCGCTTCGGCAATTAAAACGTGCTGCGATTTATTACATTAAAAATAAACCTGAAAAACATAAGCCGTCTTTTATTCAAGGCCTAGATAAATACCGCCTGATTAGGATGCTGATGGCAAAATTATTACGGTATGAAGTCAGTAAAAAAGCATCTAAAGCACATTATCCAGCCCCTTTTGCTGTGATTGATTTTTGGGAAAAAGAAAGTGGATTTGATGCACGTGCTTATCGGAAAGAAGCTGATTCAGTTGTTAAGTTAGTCACCGAAGGAGATACAGCAAAAAATTTGATTCGTTTATTCTTACTTCGGGAACGAATGAAGGCTTTTGCAAAAGCATCAAAATTTAAGGCACAACACGTGCATGTAATTGGTGCTGGCGTTATGGGTGGCGATATTGCATCTTGGTGTGCTAAACAAGGCTTACGTGTCACGCTGCAGGATAAAACATATGCACAGATTGCACCGGCCATGGGTAGAGCGCAGATTTTATTTAAGAAAACACTTAAAAAGCCTCGCTTAATTCAAGCCGCTATGGATAGATTAAGTCCTGATCCTGAAGGTCATGGATTAAAACGCGCTGATGTGATTATTGAAGCCGTGTTTGAGAGCCTTGAAGTTAAACAAGCTATTTTTAAGCATGCAGAAGCCGTTGCAAAACCCGATGCGATTCTGGCAACCAATACGTCAAGTATTCCGCTAGATGAAATCAGTACGGTGATGAACAAATCAGGCCGCTTGGTGGGCATTCACTTTTTTAATCCTGTCTCTCGTATGGAGTTGGTTGAAATTGTGAGCAGCGATAAAACACTTGCACGTGTCACGCAGGACGCTACAGCATTTGTAACGCAAATATCACGCTTGCCATTGCCTGTTAAATCAAGCCCTGGGTTTCTAGTGAATCGTGTGCTCATGCCTTATTTATTGGAATGTATTCAGCTGTTAGAAGAGGGCTATGCGCCAGAAGTGATTGATAAGGCGTCTAAAGCATTTGGCATGATGATGGGGCCGGTTGAGCTCGCAGACACCGTTGGTTTGGATGTTTGTCTGGCTGTCGCTGAAAATCTGACGTCACATTTCGGTGGTAATGTACCGAAACGTATTCGTGAAATGGTTGAAAAGAAGCATTTAGGTCGCAAATCAGGCGAAGGGTTTTATCAATATAAGAACGGAAAAATCGTTAAAAATAAAGCGGCGTTAAAACAAGCAACAGGCACGCATGATGAAGAAATTGCAAATCGTTTAATTCTTCGAATGGTAAATGAGTCGGCAGCATGTCTTCGCGAGGGTGTTGTAGCCGATGCGGATCTATTGGATGCTGGCATGATTTTTGGAACAGGTTTCGCACCGTTTAGAGGTGGACCTATGCATTACGCGAAAGCATTTGGGCAAGATAAGCTAAATGCGTCGTTTGCAGCACTTGAAACGCAGTATGGTGAGCGTTTTAAGGCGGATCAAAGCATTGGGGATGAATCTGTTTCAAAGTAACAGAATGAATAAGGGGCTAGGTTTCTTCTGCCCCCTTATTTTTTAGGTGGTAAAAATCATAAAATAATGCGACACAAGCACCTTGATATTTCGTTATTTATACGCCAAACTGATTGTATATCTATCTTTTAGATTGAATTTAAGCAGGAGTTATTATGCCTACTCAGAGGTATCACGAAAGGCAGATGAATTTTTTACGAGCTTATCCAGCAGGTTCGAATCTGGCAACACGCGCCAGATGGAATAAAATTCAAGCGAATCAAATACAGCAGAAAGTCTCCATTCTTGATTCTGACCGTATTCATACTGATATTGTGCGTGCGAGAGAGTCGCTACTGGCCACGTCACGTATTGGCTATCAACCACCCGGTTTACGACCAGGAGCAGCTCCATTTCATTTGGCGCCTGAAGCGCGAGACGCACACAATCGAGATTTGTCTCGATACCGGATTATTCATGGTCCTGTGACTTTTTATGATGAAGATTTTGAGCCTTCAGCGGGAAAGAGTACTGATCTTTATGTTATGAGCACCAATGGTATTAATTTAATGGGTACCTCCCCAAACGATAAAGCAAACTATGTTCAGCATGACGGTCGTCTTAAACAAAGAGAATTTCAAGCTGAATATGACCAAATTGCCGATCACATTGTACACACAGCGCAACAAGAGGGGCGAAGCATTGTAACGGCAGCTTTTGGTTCAGGCATCTACTTACGTGAGCTGAATCGTGAGCAAAAAGCGATAGCGCAAAAGATTATATTTCAAAGCTTTGCTAAAGCCTCCCTAAAATATCAAACAAAAGTCTATTGGGATGCTTATAATGCAGAAGGAAAAAGAACGTATGACGAGTTGAAACAGCAAGACCCGACAACTAATTATTCTTTTATGCAGGTTGAAACAGGCGATATGGTGCAGATAGCAAAAGATTTACAAGATCAGCGCGGAGAGCAAGTTGCTTTATTAAATGCTGGATCAGATAGAACAATTGGTGGAAAGTACGTTGCTGAGCCAGGCAAAATAGACCCTAGAACAGGGCAGGTAAAAGACTTGCCTGTAGAAGAGAAGCTTGCGCAGCAATCAGATTTACTTTTTTTACAATCAGCCACTTTTAACGAAGGGGTTATTAGCGAGCAACTAGACCTTACGTTAGCTACGGCAATGTCTAACTCGGCCACGCATCAAACAGGAGCGGCAGTTCAAGAAGTTACACTTGATCGTGGCGATCGAGATTTTTTAGGTAGCTTATTAGAACTTTTTCAAGAGAAGGGTCCTGATTTACCCCTCGAGCGTAAACAAAGTCTCCGTGGAGAATTTGATGGAATTAAGGGGTTAACGCTTGTTGGCGATAGCCCGAATGCTACAATTGTTTGTACAGATGCGTCTGTAGAAGCGGCGTGGCATGCTTTTTTTTATCCCCTTACAGAGGAACAGGCAGCCTTTTTATTGCCAACATCTACTTCGGTTGCTGCCCCAACACCCCAAACAGGAGATGCTAATCCAGTGATTAGTTTCGCATTAAGATATCCCGAGGTTCCTGTATCTCTTTTAGCTGGTTTTGCAGTGGCTGCTACTGTAAGCCTTACGATGGGTGTAGTGGCTGCAGCGACAGTCGTCGGGGTTGGACAGGCCTATAAATTTCGTTACGGTGATACAACAGCTCCCGACGATAATGACTCTGAGCACCTTAAAAAACCGTAAATTTACGGATCAAAAGGGGCAGGTTTTTTCTGCCCCCTCGCTGAACGCGATGGAAGGCTGAAGGCCGAGGCGTTTAGTCCGAGATAGTCTGCGATTTTTTAACCAGCCCGGAGGGATGTTAGAAAATCTTTATGCAGGCGTAGAGTCATTGGGAGGACATTTTTCTTGGCGCGTTTAGCGCAAAAATGTCAGACGCAGGACAGTCGAGGCCAAAATACTTGCCGCGTTGACGAGTCGATTTCAGGGACTTGGATGTCCCGGAATCTATCACGAGGTAGCGGCACTCTTGAGTTTTATGCTATTGAACTCGGTGGGTTTTATTTGGATATTATTACAGCTCGGCAATATACAACAGCGACAGATAGTATTGCCCGTCGCTCTTGTCAAAATGCGATGTATCACATTATTCAAATGCTTGTGCGGGTATTGGCCCCTATTTTATCGTTTACAGCAGATGAAGTGTGGTAAGTCATGCCGGGTAAAACAGCTAATCCAGTATTCTCAGAAACATGGTATGACGCTTGGCCTGAAGGTTTAGAGAATGCGGGTGGGGTGGACTGGCATGAGATATATCGCATTCGAGAAGCCGTGAATCAAGCCTTAGAAATCTCACGAAAAGCAGGTGTGAT
>JAHZKG010000021.1 GCA_022600515.1 Gammaproteobacteria bacterium | reverse complement strand
TCACCCTGTAAATTAACGCGAACTTCACGTGTTTTAAGGCAGATGAGATAGTCAATGCGGCGGGTGAAAATGACAATTGCTTCGCGTAATTTACTTTTGGATATACCGTTTTCAGCTGCTTTCTCAGCATGAAGCAATACATCGTCGGTGATGCCTAATTTGAGCGGACGAATGCACACAGTATTGTCAAAGGCTTTTGGAAACTGCTCAGCAAGCCAGGCAAGTGCATGATGACGTGCGATTTTTGAATGATTTTTTTGTTGGGTGTTAATAACGGCTGTACGAGGGTGCAAAGGTTGGTTCTTCATGAGGCTTTAACTCTTTCAGATTGGTTTTAGATAAAACGCGTTGTAATCAATAAATCAGATTTTGCAAGTATACGCAGGGTGTATATAATTACAAGATGATATTTCAGGGGAGTGGTTTGCTATGAACAGATTATTAGGGAAAATTCTAGCACTTTTTTTTCCATGGGCGGTGTTTCTGTTGGCTGAAAAGTTTTTGCTTGCTTTGCTTGCTATCGCATTGCAAGTAACGGTGATTGGTTGGCTTCCTATGACAATACTGGCTTTTTCGCAGTTAGATGACACGCCTTTGTTTCAAAAAAAACGGCCTAAAAAAACGGCTGAAGAACAAGAAGAATAACAAGCATAATAAGTTAAATCTAGAATGGAGTGATTGTGTCAAAAATTGGCGTTATTGTGAATGGGGGCTCAGGAAAAATGGGCCGTCTTGCGTGTGATGCATTGCGGTTGGACCCTGCGTTTGATTTGCTTGCAGGGCTCGGACGAACAGATGATTTAGCGCAAGCAATTATTGATATGAATGCGCATGTTGTGGTTGACTTAACAAGCGCCGATTGTGTTTATAAAAACAGCTTAATGATTATAGAGCAGGGTGCGTGTCCGGTGATTGGCAGCAGTGGACTACTTGCCGCTGATATTAAAGTGCTTTCAGAGCGCTGTGAAGAAAAAAAAATAGGAGGCCTTATTGTTCCTAATTTTTCGATTGCAGCAATACTAATGATGCGTTTTGCAGTAGAGGCAGCGCGCTATTTACCCGATGTTGAAGTGATTGAAGCACATCATCCGGATAAAGCAGAAGCACCTTCAGGTACGGCTGTAAAAACGGCCGAGTTAATTGCACATGCACGCCGTCAGTCGCCCCATATTCCTGCGAGCAAAGAAATATTACCCGGTGCTTTGGGCGCCTCATATCAGGACGTGCGCATTCACTCATTGAGATTGCCAGGTACATTGGCTGAGCAAGATGTAAAGTTTGGTCAAACAGGTGAAACGTTAACGATACGACATCAAACAATTGATAGAATCTCATTTATGCCAGGGTTACGTTTGGCTTGTCAGAAAGTTCAAGCATTGGATAAACTAGTTTACGGATTAGATCACATTTTATAACACGGAGTGTTTAATTATGGCTGACGTTGTGCCCCATTGGGTTGGGGGCGAGTTGATTACGCCTTCAAAAGGCCCATTTCTTGCAGTAAACCATCCGCTAACAGGCAAGCACCTGCTTGATGTGCCCATTGCGGATGAAGCGTTATGTCATCAAGCGGTTCTTGCTGCAACAAAAGCATTTAATCAGTGGTCTGCTACCTCTCCGATAAAGCGAGCAGCCGTGTTGTTTAAGTTTCGCGCTTTATTAGAGAAGCATCAAAAAGAACTTGCAGCACTCATAACCCACGAGCATGGAAAAACATTAGATGATGCGAATGGGTCTATTTTACGCTCAATTGAAGTGGTTGAGCTGCACTGTGGGGTGTTAAGCGAGCTGCAAGGACGTTTCTCTGCGAACGTTTCAAGTGCTATTGATTGCTGGACCACACGAGAACCACTGGGTGTTTGTGTGGGTGTTTCGCCATTTAATTTTCCAGTGATGGTTCCAACATGGATGATGATCCCAGCCATTGCAGCAGGAAACGCTTTTATTTTAAAACCATCAGAACAAACGCCGTCAGCATCTAATTATTTATTGAAATTATTGGATGAAGCGGGGTTACCGTCAGGCGTGGTTCAAATTTTACAAGGTGATAAAACAACGGTTGATTATTTATTGGCTCACCCCGATGTGTCAGCGTTCACAGCCGTTGCATCTACACCAGTTGCTCGTGCAATTTATACGGAAGCCACACGACAAGGTAAACGTGCGCATACTTTTGGCGGTGCAAAAAATCATGCGGTTGTGATGCCAGATGCTGATTTAGAGCAAGTTGCACGTGCTTTAATCGGTGCGGCTTTTGGTTCGGCCGGTGAGCGATGCATGGCTATTTCAGCCGTGGTTGCTGTGGGCGATGATGTTGCAGATGAATTAATTAATCAATTAAAGCCAGATGTTGAAGCCATTCGAGTGGATGCGGGTGATGCACCAACGGTTGAAATGGGGCCTTTGATTAGTGAAGCACACCGAGCGCGGGTACTCGATGCGGTTACAGGTGGTGTGGAAGCGGGCGCTACGTTAGTGGTTGATGGACGTGCTTTTAAGCATCCAACATATCCATCTGGCTATTTTGTTGGGCCGTCATTGTTTGATCATGTGACGGAATCAATGGATATTTATCAACGTGAAGTGTTTGGACCGGTTCTTGTGGTACTTCGGGTTCAAACGTTTGAAGAAGCACTTGCATTGGTCAACCGAAACCTTTACGGCAATGGTACCGCAATTTTTACGCGTTCAGGATATTATGCACGTGAGTATAGCCGGCGTGTTCAGGTGGGCATGGTGGGCGTTAATATCCCGATTCCTGTGCCAATTGCGACGCATCCATTCGGCGGCTGGAAATGTTCAGCATTTGGAGATACAGGGATGCATGGTGCGGAGAGTATGCATTTTTATACGCGATGCAAAACAGTGACAGCACGTTGGCCGAAAGAAGGCGAGGAAGAAATGCATTCTTTTGCTATGCCAACGCACCAAACAAAGGATTGATATATGGCGCATATTGGGTTTATTGGTTTGGGGCATATGGGTCTTCCCATGGCCAAGTGCTTGCTAGAAGCAGGACATAACGTGGTTGGCTTTGATCTCGATACGACACCGCTGAGCGCTTTACATGCGGCGGGAGGGCGTGTCGCCTCAACAATAGAGGTGGTTGCATTAAAACAAGATGTAGTCATTACAATGCTTCAAACCGGAGAGCAAGTAAAACAAGTCTGTTGTGCAGAGAAAGGCCTGTTTCATGTGATGCAACAGGGGACTTTATTTATGGACTGTTCGACGATAGATGCTGAGTCAGCACGGGCTGTGCATGTGGCAGCTGAGAAAGCGCAATTGTTTATGGTGGAAGCGCCTGTTTCAGGGGGCGTTTCGGGCGCGCTTGATGCGCGACTTACGTTTATGGTAGGTGGCGCTGTCGCATCGTTTGAAAAAGCAAAGCCTATTTTGAGTGACATGGGCGAAGTCGTGATACATGCAGGCCCTGCGGGGAGCGGCGCTGCGGCCAAAATTTGTAATAACATGATCCTTGGGATATCCATGATTGCGGTGTCAGAAGGCTTTCTTTTGGCCGAGAAGTTAGGCTTATCTGCTCAGAAGCTGCATGAAATTTCAAGCCAAGCCTCTGGCAATTCTTGGGTGATGGAAGGCTATGTGCCGGTCCCTGATGTGTTGCCTAGTGTGCCTGCTAATCGAGAGTATCAAGCGGGATTTACGAGTGCGATGATGCTTAAAGATTTATGTTTAGCAGGGGACGCTGCAGAAGAGGTTGGTTTAAAAGCCAACATGGCAGCAGCTGCAAGAGCGTTATATGAGGAAGCATTTGAAGAGATTGGGGCGCTAGACTTTTCTGCTATCTTGAAATATATTCGAGCGCAAGAAATAAAATAAACAATTTGTTGATAATTATTGTAGTTGGGTCTAATGTTAAGCATAGGTGGTTTGGTTATTTGATTGGACTACTTTGTATTTACCTTAAGGTTAAAGGAGCTTAACATGAAAAAAATGACGATTTTATCAGCACTTTTGTTAGGTATAGCGTCTCTTGGTTTTAGTGCAGGCGTTTTTGCGGATGATCAAAATCCGGTGAGTCAGGTCGTGACAGGCACAACAGATGCTGTGGGTGCAGTAGGCCAGGGCGCTGGAGACACACTAGACCAAACCGGCAAAACAGCGGGTGATGCTGTGCAAGGTACCGGTGATGCGGCTCAAGCCGTAGGTCAAGGTACTGGTGATGCGGTTCAAGCCGTAGGCCAAGGTACAGGCGACGCCGTGAAAGATGTGACGAATACAGTAGAATAACAATAATTATAAATAGCTGCTTTATATAACCTCGCATCCTGTTCGGATGTGGGGTTATTTTTTGCTAAATATGTGGTAAACTTTTGTCCGGAATTTAGTTTTTAAACGCTGTAAATGGACGACATAATGGATTGCGTTAAGTTCAACACCCATTGCTGGGATACGATACTTTTTTAGGGGCCCTAAAGAAAGACACATATAAATTATATGCCGAAAAAAAACACACACTAAGACTAACTATTTTTATCCCACCCAATAGATGCATGCGATTAGTTAATACGGAATTGAGCCAACTTAGGATAAGACTATGATTAAAACAGAAAGTGCAGCATTTGATGTAAAAAATATCTTGAATGATTTGATACAGGAAGAGCAACGAGAGTATTCCGTTAGGGCAATTACTTGTTTAGTTGTTCTAGAGTGGCTGGCGCCAGAGCTGCAATTGGCCGGTTTGGAATTTAATGCCAAACTGCAAGAATATAGGGTGACATTGAAGCATTACAACCAATTAATTATTGATAAAAAATCGGCATCCTATGTCTCAAAAAACGCGATGCTTATTAAAAAATTATCACCTGAAGATGCCAATAGAATTGGTTATATGGCAGGGGTAAATGACACGATTCAAGAATATGCAATCTAGAACGTTAAGCGTGCTTCAAGCAGTGTTGCAATAATTTCATCTTGTTCGGTGAGCTGCGTTGATTTGTCACTGTCAAATGTTGGATTAATCGATTTAGCATACGTGCAATGTTTGAGTGTTGATATTTTCTTGAATACAAACAGATTGGTTTTTTTGATTAAGATAATGGCGCAATCATTGTTTTTTATTGGTTTTTCGCCATCGAATATGAGTAAGCAGCCGTCTGGAAATACAGGGGCCATGCTGGCGCCTTGCATGTTAATGGCGAACGTTTGTTTATTCGGTTGTTTATCTAGAAAAATTTCTTTTTTATGTTCGAAATTAATATGATCTGGCCAGCGGTATAAGTCGTCCCATGTTAAAAGCGGGGCGGTGTTAAGATCTAATTGCGCTTTGATTTTTTCAGGTAAATAAGCCGGCAAAGCATCTTTTCCAAGCAGTTGATTTACTGTCACGGAGAAGTAATGCGCGAGGGCTTGGAGCGTTTTTTTTCTTGGATTTTCTGTGACGCCGGTATAGAGCTGATACAACGTAGGCTGAGGCAGGCCGGTTGCTTTGGCTAAGTCACTTACACTGATGTTGCCATGTTTAATCATTAATTTTTTGATGTTTTCTTGTAGTGCCACATTCATAAGGTTTAGTAAGCCAATAAAATAATTAATTAAGAACATTGACACCGGTAAAGATATTACTATACCATAACCAATAAAATTATTGGTTTGAAGTCAGATCATCAAACCCACCCAATATAGCATATTTTGCTTGAAGTTGCCGTGTTCAACTCAGGATAATTTAGGTGCGCATCAGTTTGTGGGGTGCTAAGCAGTAACATAAAATGGAATGCAGTACGTTAATGCTTAATACGTTTTATTTAATCTACCAAGGAGGGTCGTTATTAAAAAGTAACCGTGATGAACAGAGTAAGCATGGAAAGCGGATATTGTTCGTAATCGCGGAAGTCCAGCCTCTGCAACCGGCCAATAGGTAGTTTGGTGGTCGGTTGCTTTTAATATATTAATATCAATCAAGGAATAACAATGGAATGTGCAGTACAGCAAGGCAGGGTCAGTCGTTTTCTCGCCCAGTTAAATTTAATGGTAGTGCTCGTTGTCGGCTTATTGCTCAGTAATTTATTAACAGGCGCACTGGCATGGTACACCACGTTACATCAAAAAATAGAAGTAACGCCATTTTTTGGTGCAGCAGGGTATCAAAAAAGCGATGTATCAATCGATAGCCACTATCTGTCGATGATGAGCGAAAACTTTATGTATACGCGCTTAAATCTTACGCCCGAAACCGTTCGAGCAAATCACAAACGTTTACTTTCATTTGCTGATGTTAAATATTATCCCCAGCTGTTAGAGGCGCTTAATAAAGAAGCGCGACTTATAAATAATAAAAAAATCTCGAGCTATTTTGAAATCCAAGACATGCAGTTAGATGAAAAAAACTTAAGCTGTACCGTTACAGGAAAATTAAAGCAAGCCGTAAAATCACATGCTGTGCATGAAGAAAATGCGACGTATTATTTACAATATCAATATCATCTGGGGCGCTTGGCACTGATAGCATTTACACGGCTAGAGCAGCCGAAAAAAGAAGGGGTAAAGCCATCAAAAGGCAAAAAAGTATTGAAGGGTTGAGTGTTAATCATTGAGCGTGAATGAACCTATCAACTCAAGTCATAAGGCGTAGTTTATGAGTAAAGAAATCAAACCACATGAAGATTCACTGCGTTTAAATAAAGAGTATGTGAATTTCTTCAGTGGCATTAAAGAGAGATTAAAAACGGCGCAAATCAGGGCAGCAAGAGCTGTTAATAGTGAATTAATTAAATTTTATTGGGAATTGGGTCATGATTTAATTGAGAAACAAAAAAGCCATCAATGGGGCTCACGCTTTCTTGAGCAGTTTTCCCAAGACATGCGAAAAACTTTTCCCGAGATGAAGGGTTTTTCCGTGAGAAATCTGCAAAGAATGAAGCAATTTTCAGTACAATATACAAGCTCCGAAATTGCGACACAAGCTGTGCCGCAATTGGCATGGGGGCATATTGTTCGTTTGATGCAAATGGTAAAAAATGATGTTGAACGTGAGTGGTATGCACAGCAAGCCATTAAAAATGGATGGTCACGTTCGATGTTAGAGATGAAAGTCGAAAGTGAGTTGTATGAGCGTCAAGCCGTCACAACTAAAAAAACGTCTAATTACCACGAGCATTTACCTCCAGCGCAATCTGATTTAGCACATGACATGTTGAAAGATCCATTCAACTTTGATTTTCTAACAATTCATGGCAAGGCTGATGAGCGAGCCATTGAAGATTCACTGGTTACTCATATTCGTGATTTTCTCATTGAGCTTGGGCAAGGTTTTGCTTTTGTTGGCTCGCAGGTTCCACTCATATTCGATGGTCAAGAATTTTTTGTTGACTTACTTTTCTACCATTTACACTTACGCGCATTTGTTGTGGTGGAGTTGAAAGCGACTAAATTTAAACCAAAACACACAGGACAGCTTGGCTTCTATATGGCGGCAGTTGATGAGCTGATGTGCAAGGAGGGGGATAATCAAAGCATCGGCATTTTATTATGTAAATCAAAAAATAAAGTGGTTGCTGAATATGCTTTGCGAAATATGAGAGCCCCGATTGGTATTTCTGAATATACTTTGTCGAAGGCTATTCCTAAAGCGCTTAAAACGAGTTTACCTAGCGTAGAGGAAATTGAAGCAGAGCTAAATGAAACCAAGGGTGGTAAAAAAGATGCTTTTTTGAATTAATTAATTCACTTTACTCACGAATAAGAGGTGTGTCATGGATAGTAATCCAGCTATTTTTGAGCAGTATGAAATACGTCGTTTATATGACGAAGAGATAGAAACATGGTTTTTTTCGGTTATTGATATCGTACAAGCTTTAACGCAACAACCTAATAATCAAACTGCAAGAAAATATTGGAATAAACTCAAAGAACGTTTAAAAAAAGAAGGAAGTGAAACGGTGACAAATTGTCACCGGTTGAAATTGAAGCCATCGGGGTTGGGGCTTACGTCTTGTAGAGCGCACCATGCAAGCCCCGGCCCCTGAAGTTCCTCATAAATCAGGATTAAAAAAATCTTGGTTACGAGTACAATAACCGCAAGAGCATTCTATGAAAAAAATGGCTTTCTACCAAATGGAGAACCCACATTGGTCGGGCATATTTTAGGGGACTTCCCTTGTATTAAATATTTAGATAATTCATGAATAATAAAATAGTCACGACAGTCGTTAATATTGGAATTTTTTTTGTCCATCCCACTCTAACAACAAAATTACGAAACAGATTGTTTCGCACTTACCATGGGCTGTCTCCATCATGGAAAAGACAGGACCTGAGCCAACTATCTTCTTTAAACGGTAAAAACATTGAATTTTCTTTGTAGGAACCGAAAAAGTGTCGATAATTAGAATTATGAAAGCATTTATTCCTCGGGCGTGTTGGAAATAGTTGGTTATTGTGCGAAATAAATATTTAAACCGTATCTTGATATGGCTTCAGCCAAAGTTTTTCTGACAATTTAGAAATAACATATTTTGAACCTGGTTCAGTAAAGTGATTATTATCAAAGTTCATTAATTGGTCGGGTGTTTCTCCTAACTTAGTTAAGCATCCATCATGATTACAAAGGATAGAAAGTAGAGAGAGATAATTCACTTTCCATTGTTGAGCAAAATTTTTCATTTCTTCATCCAGCAAATAAGTCTCTTCTAATAAGTGTGATTTCAAGCGTTTTGGTAACTCAGAGAATGGGGCATTAAATCTAGCCATGATATGGGGCAACGTATCATCCCATACTGGGGCAGGGCCAACAATAATGATATCTTGAATGCCTAGCTGTTGTAATTGGGAAATAGTGCTTTGTAGTTGTAACCAGTAATCACCACGCATGCCCCATTGGGCGGCTAAAATGACTTTGTCAGGCGGGTTCTTTTTTATTTTTTCCATAATATAAGTATTAATATTGCGACAATATGGTCTTTTGGGTAATGCTTTATTAAAATCCACATCTACAATTGGAGGACACCCAGAGGCTGTGAATTGAGTTAGTGTTTGATATTGATTGATGGCATGCAACCCTGAAGATAAATGCGCGGCATGTGAATCCCCCCATAAAAGGATATGTCCCTTGCCCTTTTTTTCAAGTGTACACGTTCCAAAAGCATTTTTATCTTGGTCTGGGTCTAGAAAACACACTCGTTTTTGATTAAATATTCTTTCTGGATTAGCTGAGGCAGCTAATAAGGCTTGTTGGTGGGCAGAAAGTCTGCCTGGAAACCCATGTTGATAATATCCGATTACTCCAACCGCTGTGAAAAATAAGATCCCAACTGACGAAAGTGAAAAAACTTGGTGTCGTGAAAAAGTGATTTTATTTCTGAATGGTCGCTCAACAAACTTCCAAGTTAAGAAAGCCAGAGGCAAGGTTAGAAGTGTTAAGATGAAAAAAACGTATTGTTGTGGTTGATCAACCCAATATATTCGAGTAAAAGCAAATAGAGGCTGATGCCATAAGTAAGCGCTATAGGAAATAAGTCCTATTCCTACAATAAACCTATGTGATAGTAATTTTGATGTAAACGTTCCTGGATATGAAAACACGATGATCAATGCCGTTCCAATCACGGGGACAAGGGCATACAATCCGGGAAAAGGGGTGCCTTCACTAAAAATAAAAACAGGAAAAATAAGAAGTGTTAAGCCAATGAATGAAAGTGTTTGGTTTGTTTTGAGTGAAAAATATTGATGAGGAATAATGTTTTTAAAGGCGATAAACGCCAGCAATGAGCCAACTAAGAATTCCCATGCCCTGGTAGGAATAAGAAAAAAGGACGCTGATGGATGGTATCTCACAGCATATTCACTGATAAATAAAGATAATATGAGTGTTGTTGTAAGCAGGGGGGGGAGATTTTTTTTTCCGGTTCTCCAAAATAAAAGGATTAATAAAGGGAACAAAAAATAATACTGCTCTTCAATCCCAAGGCTCCAGGTATGTAATAAAGGTTTTTCACCAGAGGCTGCAGAAAAATATCCAGTGTCACGCCAAAAAAATATATTAGAGATAAAGGTGGATACTGCTCCTAGGCTTTTGGAAAAATCAATAAGCTGGTCAGGTAACATCCAAAACCAAGCGAATGGTAAACAGACGAGCATGATAAAAAATAACGCGGGCAATATTCGCCTGGCGCGACGCTCATAAAAATTGAGTATTGAAAATATACCGTCTTGTTTTTCTGTTAAGATAATGTTTGTTATAAGAAAGCCGCTTATAACGAAAAACACGTCTACGCCTACAAATCCACCAGAAAAAAATTCAAACCCTGCATGAAATAAAATAACGGATAAAACAGCTATTGCTCTTAGTCCATCAATTTCAGCGCGATATTTTATTGGATATGCCGTGTTAGAGGAAGGGCTTTTAAATGAATCCATGTTATTTCCCTAGCAAATCCTTGCTATTTACTCTTTGAAATTGACACATAAAAAATGTAAGGGATACAAAAAAATGGCTCCCCGGGCAGGGCTCGAACCTGCGACCTAATGATTAACAGTCATCCGCTCTACCAACTGAGCTACCGGGGAATATGTGAGCGGGAATCTTAAATGGATTCCCGGTATTTTTCAAGAGGTTTTGTATAAAAAATCTAGATAGTAATGAATTTTTCTAAGCGATTCATAGCATCTTCGAGTATTTTTATATCGGTTGCAAAGGAAAGACGGATACAACCGGGTGTACCAAAGGCTGTTCCTGGCACGAGTGCTACCCCTGTTTTTTCTAATAATGCGGCAGCAAATTGAATATCATCAGTTAATCCAAGTTGCTTAATATTGTTCTGAATATTAGGAAAAAGATAAAAAGTCCCATCAGCAGGAATCACATGAATGCCAGGCATTGCATTGAGGCGTCTAATTAAATAATCATGTCGTTCGTGGAAAGCATGAACCATGGTTTGTACAACAGACTGGTCGCCATTTAATGCAGCAACAGCTGCTTTTTGAGAAATAGAGCAGGGGCTTGATGTGGATTGAGACTGAATAAGCTTCATGGCTTTTATTAAATGCTCAGGCCCGCCTGCAAAGCCAATGCGCCAACCTGTCATGGCATAGGCTTTGGAAACGCCGTTTAGAACCACTGTACGTGGATAGAGCTCAGGGCAAGCATCTAAAATATTCACAAAAGGCCCGGACCAAAGAATATGTTCATACATATCATCGGTTGCAATTAATATATTGGGGTGTTTAAGTAAAACCTCGCCTAAGCTTTTGAGCTCTTCATAGGTATAAGCAACGCCTGATGGGTTGGAAGGGCTATTTAAAAATAATAATTTTGTTTTAGATGTAATCGCTGCTTCAAGTTGCTCGGCTGTGATTTTATAGCGTGCATGCGCATCGGTATCAAGAATAACGGGTGTAGCTTCTGCAAGCAGTGCGATATCTGGGTAAGAAACCCAATAAGGTGCAGGAATAATCACTTCATCGCCTGGGTTTAAATAGGCCTGGCAGAGGTTAAAAATACTTTGTTTTCCACCGACAGAAACAAGAATTTGATTTGCTGTATAATCCAGTCCATTATCGCGTTTAAATTTTGCTATAATCGCGTCTTTTAGTTCAGCGATGCCGTCAACAGCAGTATATTTTGTAAAGCCGTCTTGGATGGCTTGAATCGCTGCTTGTTTGACATGCTCGGGCGTATCAAAATCAGGCTCGCCTGTTCCTAGTCCAATAACATCGTGCCCTGCTTTGCGTAATGCCTGGGCTTTGGCTGATACAGCGAGTGTAGGCGATGGTTTAACGGGTTCTAGACGTTTTGCGAGTGGTATCATTAATATATCTCGTTTAATTAAAATAATTAGACATATTTAACCTGAAATTGACTTAAATTGCATGGGGTTTTTCATGAATACACCGTTTTGTTTACATTCTGATTTTTCGCCCAAGGGTGATCAGCCACGCGCGATCAAAGGATTAGTGGAAGGGCTTCAAGATGGACTTGCTCGACAAGTGCTTTTAGGTGTTACAGGCTCAGGTAAGACCTATACGATTGCACAGGTGATTCAGTCGCTTCAGCGCCCTACATTGATTATGGCGCCTAACAAAACGCTTGCAGCACAGTTATATGGTGAGTTTAAGGCATTTTTTCCTGATAATGCGGTTGAGTATTTTGTGTCTTATTATGATTATTATCAGCCGGAAGCGTATGTGCCATCGTCTGATATGTTTATTGAAAAAGATGCGTCTATCAATGAGCATATTGAGCAAATGCGTTTGTCCGCAACCAAGGCCTTGTTAGAACGAAAAGATGTTATTGTGGTCGCGTCGGTGTCTGCGATTTATGGGCTTGGCGATCCGGTTGCTTATCTTAATATGGTGCTGCATTTATCTAAGCATGAAAAAATTAATCAGCGGGATATTTTAAGGCGCCTGGCGGAACTGCAATATACGCGTAATCCAACCACGTTATCTCGCGGACAATTTCGTGTGCACGGCGATGTGATTGATATTTTTCCAGCCGACGCAGAAAAAGAAGCCGTGCGGGTGCAGTTATTTGATGATGAAATAGAAAGTATTGCAATCTTTGACCCGCTGACAGGCGAGGTGATAAAGCGCTTGCCACGAATTACTATTTTCCCAAAAACACATTATGCAACACCGCGTGAGCGTGTGCTTAAAGCGATTGACTTAATTAAACCGGAGCTTCAAGCACGTCTTAAAGTACTCACCAGTCAAAATAAATTAGTTGAAGCGCAACGGCTTGAACAACGCACGCGATTTGATTTGGAAATGATGCAAGAGCTTGGGTATTGCAGTGGTGTTGAAAATTATTCAAGGCATTTATCAGCGCGGGCAGAAGGTGAAGCACCCTCAACGTTATTTGATTACTTGCCAGATGAAGCATTACTTGTGATTGATGAGTCGCATGTCACCGTGTCACAAATTGGCGGCATGTATAAAGGGGATAGATCGCGTAAAGAAACCTTGGTTGAATATGGCTTTCGTTTGCCGTCAGCACTCGATAACCGCCCGTTGCAGTTTGAGGAATTTGAGGCGCGCTCACCACAAACCATTTATGTGTCAGCAACGCCAGGCTCGCGGGAGTTGGATGCTGCTGATAATATTGTAGAGCAAGTCGTACGTCCAACAGGCTTAATTGATCCCAGTGTAGACATTAGGCCCGTGACGAATCAAGTGGATGATTTGTTATCTGAGATTCGTTTAACGGTTGAAGCTGGCGATAGGGTGTTAGTGACGACACTGACAAAAAAAATGGCGGAAAATCTCACGGAATATTTGCAAGGTTATGGCATTTTAGTGCGTTATTTGCATGCGGATATCGATACGGTAGAGCGGATGGAGATTATTCGCGATTTACGGCTTGGGGTATTTGATGTATTGGTTGGTATTAATTTACTGCGTGAAGGGCTGGATATGCCAGAAGTTGCGTTGGTTGCGATTTTAGATGCAGACAAAGAAGGATTTTTACGTTCAGACAGGTCGCTCATTCAAACCATCGGACGTGCCGCAAGGCATCTGAAAGGCCGGGCAATTTTATATGCAGATAAAATCACAGGTTCAATGCAACGTGCGTTAGATGAGACCGACCGTCGGCGTGAAAAGCAAGCGGAATTTAATCAAATACACGGCATTACGCCACAAGGGATAAAAAAAGCAGTAGCGGATGTGCTTGAGCGAGAGTGTGCTGATGAGGTGCTTGAGGTATCAGAAAAGCAGATAGATACGCCTGTGATTGAATCAGAAAAAAGCTTAACGCAACAAATTAAACGCTTAGAAAAAAACATGCAAAAGCAGGTTAAAAATTTAGCGTTTGAAGAAGCGGCTGTAATACGAGACCAAATGCTCGTGTTAAAGCATAAGCTACTTCAGCCAGGTGTTAAATCATCTGAAACATAGAAAGTAATACCGAATTGATTGATATGCTCGATTAGTTTGGTGCTGGTAATATCGCTTAGTAAAGAAATATCAAAGGTATAAATTAAATTGAGTTGGTCGAGTGCGATGCTTATTTTGTTTAACAGCGTTATAGAGGGAGGGTATTGGGTGTTTAAAGCCACAGTTAAATCGATGTCAGAGCCTGCTTTATAGGTTGCTATGGCCCTTGAGCCATATAAAATAACGGCGTTAATTTCTGGGAATTTTGACAATGCGTTTTGTATTTTTTGAATAGTAGCCGGTTTTAAGCCGCATTGTTTTAGAGATAAATCAGGCATGTTATGCTTCTGACGCAAGTTGTGATAGTTTTTTAAAAAGTGCTTTAAATTCAGTTTGATAGTGTGCTTTGATTTGCGTAATTATTTTATCGCTCGTGGCTTTATTATAGGTATGAGAGGTTAGATTTCGACTTTCTATCATATCCATCCAAATATCCCCGTTTGCTATTAATCCCAATTTAAAGGCTGTTCTTGCGGTGTCTTTTGAGCCAAATAAATTATCGACGCCTCGTGAGATTAAAAAATCTTTTGTTGTTTTCCATGCGAGCTCATGCGTGTATTCGAAGGCTTGTATCAAGCCTTGCTCTTCTAACTCATTAAGTTCTGGTTGTGTTAAAAACTTATTGAGTTGAGACAAAGCCTGTTCAAAATTATGCAGTCTTTGTTGCCAACGTACATTATTCATTTATTTTTTCCTATAACCAATAGACAAAAATAAATAAGAACAGCCAGACAACATCAACAAAGTGCCAGTACCACGCAACCGCTTCAAAACCAAAGTGACGGTCAGGGGTGAAGTGCCCATACAGGGTTCGCACAAAGATGGTAATCAGCATGATGGTGCCGATGGTGACGTGTAGGCCATGAAATCCCGTAAGCATGAAGAACGTTGTGCCATAAATGCCGGCATCAAGGGTTAAGTTCATTTGAGCATAGGCTTCATGATACTCATAGGCTTGTAAGCTTAAAAAGAGCAGGCCAAGGGCAGCAGTGAGTGCAAGGCCAATATGCAGTTGGCGGCGTTTATTCAGTTTCAGTGCCCAATGAGCCCAGGTAATGGTTACGCCTGAGGTGAGCAGAATGAGTGTATTGATGGCTGCAAGTCCCCATGCGCCCATGGCTTCATAGGCGCCAGCAAAAATTTGATTGTCAGGATTTTTTAAGAGCGGCCAGTTGGCAGTAAATTCTGGCCATAATGTAATATGTGATATGGGGTGCAGGGGTAAGTCACCACTGAGCAAAGGCAGCGTCCAGTAGCGTGAGAAAAAGAGGGCGCTAAAAAAAGCAGCAAAAAAGCAGACTTCTGAAAAAATAAACCAACACATACCCCATCGAAACGACCGGTCAACGCGTAGGTCGTATAGCTCGCGTTGATTTTCGTAAATCACTTGGCCAAACCAGCCAAATAGCATGAACGTTAGGAGCATGAGCCCCACAACAAATAGATACGGCCCATACCATTCGTCATGTAACCACGAACCAGCACCAACAAGCGTTGTTGTAAGGGCTGTTGAAGCAACCAAAGGCCAATGGCTTGGTTTTGGTATGTAGTAGGTGCTGTGATGTGCTCCCATGGTGTTTTGTCTCCTAATTTGTGACGCGCCCGGTCACATCAAATAAGGTATAGGCCAGTGTGATAGTTTTAACTTGAGCAGGCAAATCAGCATCCAGATGAAACAAAAGCGGCATGTTCATGCCTTCGTGTCCTTCTAATGTCTGTTGCGCAAAACAAAAACATTCAGTTTTTTTAAGATATTTTGCAGCAATGCCAGGTGTGACGCTGGGTATTGCTTGCACGGTCATACGTTTTTTTGTTTTATTCTCAGCATAAAAAGCCAGGCGTGCGATTTCACCCGGGTGTACTTTGAGTTTGGATACCTTGGGATAAAAATCCCAAGGCACACCCGAATTGTTGGTTGCGACGAACTCCACATATACCTCGCGATCTTTCACAATTGTGGCTTTACTTGCATCATAAGCCACGGCGTTAAGATTGGTTTTGCCATTTATGCCAAGTGTTTGGCATAAGCTATTGTAAATTGGAACCAACAAAAAGCCAAAGCCAAACATGCCAATTGCTAAAGCCGTAAGCAGCAGCGGCACTTTTCTTTTTTTCTCCATCAGCGCACCTATTATTTAATATCAGGTGGTGTTGTGAAGCTATGGTACGGTGGCGGTGAAGAAAGAGTCCACTCTAACGTTGTGGCGCCTTCCCACACTTGTCCGTCTACTTTCTTTCCATGCCGGATGGTATGAATCACGTTATATAAAAATAGAAGTTGTGATAAACCAAACATAAACGCGCCAATAGATACAATCACATTAAAATTAGTGAATTGCAGCGCATAATCTGGGATACGACGTGGCATGCCAGCGAGCCCTAAGAAATGCATAGGAAAAAATGCAATATTCACAGAAATCACAGAAAGCCAGAAGTGCCATCGTCCGATGCACTCGTTATACATATGACCGCACCATTTAGGGAGCCAGTAGTAGGTGCCTGAGAAGAGTGCAAAAACAACACCAGGCACGAGCACATAATGAAAATGCCCAACCACAAAATAGGTGTCTTGATATTGATAATCGGCAGGCACAAGTGCAAGCATGATGCCTGTGAAGCCTCCTATGGTGAATAAAAAGACAAAAGCAACGGCGAACAGCATCGGTGCTTCGAAGGTCATGGCCCCTCTGAACATGGTGCTTACCCAGTTAAATACTTTAATGCCGGTAGGAACCGCAATCAGCATGGTTGTATACATAAAAAATAATTCAGCACCTAACGGAATGCCTGTTGTGAACATGTGATGTGCCCAAACAATAAACGACAAAATTGCAATGCTAAGCGTTGCGTACACCATAAAGTGATAACCAAATAAAGGCTTACGACTAAACGTTGGAATCACTTCAGAAATAACACCAAAAGCAGGTAAGACCAAAACATACACTTCAGGATGCCCAAAGAACCAGAAAATATGTTGGAATAAAATAGGATCTCCGCCCCCTGCAGCTTCAAAAAAGCTGGTCCCAAAGTGTCGGTCGGCGAGCATCATGGTCACAGCACCTGCAAGCACAGGCATAATGGCTATTAATAAAAATGCGGTAATCAGCCAGGTCCATACAAACAGAGGCATTTTCATTAGTGTCATGCCGGGTGCGCGCATATTCAAAATGGTCGCGATGATATTAATCGAGCCCATAATGGATGACACGCCGAGCATATGGACTGCAAAAATCATAAAGTCGGTACTGGGTGGGGCATAGCGTGTGGAGAGTGGCGCATACATTGTCCAGCCAAAGTTAGGGCCGCCTCCTGCATGAAAAAGCGTGGACAAAAGCAGCGTAAAGGCAAAAGGTAAAATCCAAAAGCTCCAGTTATTGAGTCTTGGGAGCGCCATATCAGGTGCGCCAATCATCATAGGCACTTGCCAGTTAGCCATCCCAACAAAGGCTGGCATAATCACCCCAAATAGCATGACTAGGCCGTGCATGGTGGTCATTTGATTAAAAAAGTTAGGATCAACCAAACGGTGACCGGGTTGAAATAGCTCTACACGAATAAGCAGTGCCATGGAGCCTGCAAGAAAAAAGCTTATCATTGCAATCCAAAGATAGAGCGTGCCGATATCTTTGTGATTGGTTGTAAACACCCAGCGTTTGACGAATCCCCAAAAACCGCGTTTTTGGTCAGGGCCGTGATCGTCGTGTGCGTCGTGGGTTGATTCAGGCATTGTGCTGTAACTCATTATTGTAAACCTCCGGATTGTGCTTGTTTCACCCGTATGGCGGGTTGCTCAAGTTCTTGACGGACCTTGGCAACATCGCTCGGTTGCACAGTGTCATCTGTATTATTACCCCAGGCATTACGCTCATAGGTTATAATGGCTGCAATTTCTATGTCAGTTAGTTGTGTGCGGTAAGACTGCATGGCAGAGCCAGGCACGCCATTTAAGATAATATCAACATGTCTTGAAATGGGATGCCCAACGGCAACGGAGCTGTTCTTGAGTGCAGGATAGAGTGGAGGTATACCTGTACCATTTGGCTGGTGGCAAGCGCTGCACATGAGATTATATTTTTTCCGGCCTTCCGTCATGAGTGCTTTTCGTGTGAGAACTGGTTGGTCCTCTTGTAGGGTGCCCAATGGCTTTGTGATTGAGTTTAAGTTGTCACGTGACTGTGTTTTAACCCATGCATTAAACACGTCGTCTGTTACGGCATGTACCTCGATGGGCATAAATCCATGATTAACACCGCATAGTTCGGCACATTGGCCACGGTAGATACCCGGTTTTTCAATGCGAGCCCATGCTTCATGCATAAAGCCTGGAATGGCATCCCGTTTTACGCCAAGCTCAGGAACCCACCAAGAATGAATCACGTCGTTTGAAGTGACTAAAAAGCGAATTTTTTTGTTTATAGGAACAACAAGCGGTTTATCTACCTCGAGCAGATACCATGGATTTTTAGTTTCTTGATTTTGGATTTGCGCAAAAGGCGTTGAGAGCACACTAAAATAGCTGATGCCTTGGTCGAGATATTGATACTCCCATTTCCATTGATAGCCGACCACTTTAATGGTTACATCGGCCTCAGAGCTGTCATCGAGGTTAATCAGTACGCGTGTGGCAGGAACAGCAAGTGCGATTAAAATAATAAAAGGAATAATAGACCAAAGAATTTCAAGGCGTGTGTTGTCATGAAACGATGCTGCGGTATATCCTCGCGATTTACGATGATGAATCAACGAATAAATCATAATACCAAAGACCACCACGCCGATGCCGGCACATACCCATATGGCCGACATATGCAATGAGTAAATGTCTTTGCTTATCGGCGTAACCCCTTTATGCATGTTGAGCTGCCATGGGTCTGGGGTCGCTGCTGCATGAAGGGGGCCCATGAATAGTGCGAATAGGGAGCCTATAACAAAGTGCTTAATGGCATGTAATGGTTTTAACATCCTCAGTCCTTAATTTACCTTAATCTTAAATTTAAAAGTTTAATTCCTGTGCCTAATCATAGCGCGTTACCAAAGCGTATAATTACTTTTGGCGTCAGATTTACTCATCATATATTTAATGGCTTCAATCACATCTTGTGTGGAGCAGTTTTTGCATGCACCTTTGGGATGATGCTCACCACCAAGCGTATTTTGCACCAGCACGTCAATATTTTTTGAAGTAAGCGGTTTCCAAGCTGCTTTATCCCCTAATTTAGGTGCGCCTAGATGCCCATTGTTATGACATGCACTGCACTTTTCATCATAAATCGATTGGCCTGATTTTACTTTAGGGGTAATCTCAAGTTTTTGTGCTTCAACATCTAGCCACTGCGAGCGTGATAGTGATTCATTCAAGATATAATCTACGGCGGACATGATATCGTTGTCAGAGCAGGTCACGCAAGCGCCTTTAGGCGGCATGCTGTTGTAACCATCTATCACGTTTTTATAGAGTGTTTTCAAACCATTGTCTTTTAGACGCATGGTCCAGTTTTCACCATTGCCAATACGAGGTGCTGTCATCTCACCGTTTTGATGGCAGATGGTACAAACGTGTAGGTATACCTCTCGGCCGCGTACGAGACTTGGTGGGTTATTTGAAGGGGGTAGGGCATATGGCTCGTCACTTATAACGGTTTTAATATAGGTCGCAATGGCCAGTTGGTCGGCGGCGGTCAAATAGCGCAAGCTATTATGGTTGACTTCAGCCATGGGGCCGGCAACAGGGCCTGCGTTATTAATTAATTCGTTCTTGGCAAAAACATCAGCGACTTCTTGATGCGTTGCAGACTCCAAGCCTACTTTTGTAATACTTGGTGCCCAAAAGCCATCAATAAATGCACCTGTGAGGTAATTATTATTTTTAGCGGCCCCTAAAGGATTTAGTGGGGTGTGGCACATGCTGCAATGGCCAAGGCCGTCAACGATATATTGTCCCCGGTTCCATTCGGCTGACTGCGATGGGTCGGCTTTATAGGGCTTATTGGGGTAGAAAAACAAGAGGTTCCAGCCAGTCAGTGAAAACCGTGTAGCAGACAGATTAAAAGGAAAGGGCAGTGGTGTGTTGAGGCGCTCAACGGCAGGAATACTCATAAAGTAAGTGTATAAGTCGCGCGCGTCTTTATCTGTAATATTAGAAAACGACACATAAGGAAACACAGGATAATAATGTTGTCCTTTAGGGTTTAAACCTTCTTTTAGTGCGCGGATAAAATCAGCTTCGGTCCAGGAGCCAATGCCTGTTTTTACATCAGGGGTAATATTGGGGCTATAAAATGTGCCAAAAGGCGTTGCAATAGGGAGTCCGCCTGCAAATGGCTGGCCGTCTTCAGCAACGTTGGTATGGCAGGCAATGCAGTCGCCCATTTTTGCTATATATTCACCGCGTTTAACTTGGGAAGCCTTGACGCCTTCGGTAGGTTTTGTTGCAGGATAATCCGCATAAAACCCATCGTTGAGCGGTGGTGTTTCTGCGTGCAGCAATGCTGGAGATAAGATGGCTAAAAGAAAAGCCAAGATTATTTTATTTTTACATTTTTCATAAAAAGAGCTCACGCACCCTCCTATTATTTGTAGGCCAGTCTAAAAAATTCAAAGTAAATATAGTTTACTTCGAATCGGTATTAATAAAAATAGTATCACCATCAATACGGGTTGGGTAAACGTGTAACGGTTTGGGGCAAGATACTTTTGCGAGTAGTGGTCCAACAACAGGGGGCCAAGGCGACCAGTTAACAACAGCACCTGTATCAAGGTCAAACGTACTTTTATGAAAAGGACACACCAATTCACATTGCTTGGTAATAGCTGCTTTTTTAAGGGGGAGCTTTAAGTGTGGGCACTGTGCTTGTACTGCATGCACGCTGTCTTCATGCCAAATCAACAAGAGTTTGAGTTGGTTCAGGGTTAGTGTGATGCGACCTGCCTCTTGCAGTGTTTTTAAAGCAGTTGCTTTTTCCCATGCCATTGCATGTGTCCTTAATATTAAGTTTTAAGTTAGGTTTTGATAAAATATAAAGATACTGTCGCGATCATAACAGCGTGGCGGGATTTCTGCTAGTCATCTTTTGATGGATTTGCTTGCGATCAAAGATGAGTTCCTCTATCGTAAAAGAATCTATCTTCGAGGAATAAGACATAATGTATACACGTTGGGCGATGTTAATGTGTTTCATTTGCTGCCTTTCCATGAGTTGTACTTCATCATTACAGCAAAACACTCGCCGCTTGGCCGAACCTCCTCGCTTGCATCCCGAAACACAAGTGCGCCCTATGCCGGCTTTTACTCAAGTCTATATAGAAGGGCCGTTTAATGTACGGTTACATACCAATAAAAAACACAAGCCTGGCCTTAAAATTGCCAGCGATACAGAAGATTTAAAGCGCATTCGCTCTTATGTTAAGCAAGGCGTTTTATATGTGTCTGTTGGTCCTAAAAAAGCACATATTGGGCGACGTAGATTACGCATGGGAGAAGCAACATTAGATATTAATGTGCCGTATTTGCAAGGGTTTACCTATAAAGGTGAAGGTGTAATTACAGCGCATAACATTCGCTCACAGCGCATGACGATTTGGTTAATGAACGCCAAAACATCAACCTGGGATGGTCGGATTAATTTAAAATGCCTAACCGTGGCAGGCACAGGTACAACAAAAATATCAGGCATTCATAGCCAGGGGTTACGCGTGAAGCTGATAGGTGCCCCTAAAGTAGAACTTAAAGGCGAGGCAAATGTAAAGCGCTTGGATATGGAAGGCAGCAGTATCTTGCGGTTTTATTGGGTCAAGAGCAAAGATTTAATTGTTCGGCTTCAGGGAACCGTACAGTTAACCCTTGCAGGGACAGCCAATCGATTAGATGGGGTTTTTTCAGACAAATCACATTTTAATGGACGCTATTTGCGTGTTAAAGAAGCCTTTGTGAAAACCAATGATGAGGCTGTGTCTGATATTGCGGTTACTGGTAATCAGCATGCCTTAGCACGAGATAAAAGCGATATTTATTATTATAATTTACCCCAGCTTCGGTCCGATTTTATGGCGCGTAATGGGTCTATTTTAGATATGCGACCTGAAGAGTTAAAGGCCATTCAACCGCATATCACCTATGATAGGTGAGGGTTTGCTTCAAAAACTGAGGCGTGCGTTCATCTAGCCAATACATTGGCTTGCCCGGTGTCTTTCCTGCAATAAATCCAACATGTCCCCCTTTGGTGCTGAGCTCGAGTGTTACGTGCGATGAGAGTTCGTGTTCTTCAGGAATGGCTTCCGGCGGCATAAATGGGTCGTCAGAGGCGTGAATAATTAAAGTCGGTGTTTTAATTTGGTTTAAAAATTGACGTGAGCTAGACTCGCGATAATAAGCCTCTGCGCTGAGAAAGCCATGTAATGGCGCAGTGATTTGTTCGTCGAAATCCCAAAAAGAATGAAGTGAGTCCAGTTGTGTTGACAAATGTTTAATTATTTCGGGATTTTTTTTGAGCTTGCGCTTGAACATGCGACGTAACCCATGCAGCAAATATTTTTGATACACACGAGAAAACCCTTGATTAAGATGATTAACCAGCAGCTTTAATTCAAATGGGGCTGAGATGGCAATGGCGCTATGAATGATCGATTGTGTGCCTTGCTCGCCAAGCCACTTGAGCAATACATTGCCACCCAGCGATACACCTACCACCGCTTTTTGTGTGTGTGGCTCACGCTGATGGAGTGTTTCGAGTAGAAAATTTAAGTCGCCAGTTTCTCCTGAATGATATGTACGTGCTAAGCGATTAGGTGTGTCGCTTGCACCACGGAAATGCATAAAAACAGCGCGCCAGCCGTGTAAATTATACGCTTTAAGTTGTCCTGCCACATAAGAAGAATTCAGACTCCCACCCAAGCCATGCAATAAAATAATGAGAGGTGTGTTGCTATCAAGGCCATTGATTGCCCAGGCTAAATCAATAAAGTCACCGTCGGGTAGCTCTAAGCGCTCTTGCTTATCAATCGGGGCTTTTGGGCGAGGGGTTAAGGCACGAAAAGTGGTTTGAGCATGGGTGTTTGAAAGCCACCAAGCGGGTTTAAATGTGCTGCTGATGATCATGATGGCTTGGGTGAATTATTAATGCAGGTAATCATTTGCTCAATATCGCCATCGAGTGGTAGTGCATGGGCTGATTGTTCTAGCCAGTGAATGTTACAGTGCGTGCTGCTTTCAAATTGCTTCTCGGCATAGGATGAGTCAATGACGTTGTCATGTCGACCTAAAAATAAATCAGTCGGGCATTTGGGTTGCACAAACGGTATGCGTTCAATCAATGTAAATAACTCAATGATGGTTTGAACGGGGAGTGTTTTATAGGTAAGTTCTTCGTGCAAATGCTGAAACAGATCGCCCGCATGGTTTTTAATTTGCTTGAGACCACAGGTATGTAATATCTGTGCTGCTGTTTTTGCTAGCTTTAGATTAAATCGAAGCTTAAATGCGGGTGCCAGTAAGTAAAGATGGTTAATTGGAAATGTTTGTGCAAGATGGGAGGCCAGTAAGCCACCGAGTGAAAGCCCAACCACATCCACTTTTTTGTATGTTTCAATCAGTGGTTTGCAGGCAGCTTCTGCCGCTGTAATCCATTCTTCATGCGTTACACTGGTAAATGCAGCAATGTTTTCAGCGTGTCCTGGCAGTGCGGGACAAACGAGCGCGTCATACTGATCAAGTGCAGGAATAAGCGCGCGATACACAGCCGGAGACGATGAAAAGCCATGAAGTAATAGCAGGGCGCGATCATTGCCTTCGTGACGTATATCAATGGGCGCTAGGCGGTCAATCTCTGTTTCAAGTAAGGGGCGTGTGGCTCGTCTGCGCCACATGTATTGGAAGTCATTCAAATTAATCATGTTCATCCCCTTATAAAGCGTTGACAGTTAGGCTTAAGCTATGCGATATTCGCGTTGCGAGGTTGGACTTGCTATGTGTCATTCCACTGGGTCAATTGGCGACACACTGATTGGCCCTTTCTAATTTAGTTTAGCGGATTTTTGAGAGAGCAGGAATAGGTTGTTCGTGATTGCGTGCGTCAAAACGAGCAGGTGATTAACCCGCCCGTTTTAGTAAAAAACAGCACTTATTCTTCTGTTGCGAGTACGCTTTCTGCTTGAAGGCCTTTAGGGCCTTGTGTTACAGCAAACTCAACGCGCTGATTTTCGAGGAGTGTTTTCCGACCTGCTTCACTGACAATCGCCCTGAAATGAACGAAAACGTCCTCTTGGTCACCATCACGGCAAATAAAGCCATACCCTTTTTCATCATTAAACCACTTAACGTGGCCAGTTTCTTTAGCTGACATGTTTCTTTTCCAATATTAAATGAGAACCATAATGCTTGTGCGATGCAGCAAGCACTTGAGATTATAACGAGCTTTCCTGAAGATGGCGAGATGTTTGCGTGTAAAGCAAGTGAAAATATAGTTATTTATGAAGGAGTTGCGTAATATTCGCGCGTATTTTGTGGATGCTGGTGGTCGGTAAAAACTGCTTTAAAACATCACCTTCAGAAGAAATTAAAATTTTAGTAAAATTCCACGGAATAAAAATCCAAGGCTTTTTCTGAATATGTTGCTCTAAATAAGCATACAAAGGTGATTGATTAGAGCCTTTGACCTTCATTTTTTCAAATAATGGAAATGTGAGGTTGAAGCAGCTTTGTGTAAAGTCTTGAATGCCCTGGCTGTCGCCGGGTTCTTGATGTAAAAATTGATTACACGGAAAACCAAGCACCTGTACGCCTTTGTCTTTATAGTCGCGATGGAGTTGCTCGAGAGCTTTATATTGTGAGGTAAACCCACAGCGGCTTGCAACGTTCACAATCAGCAGTATATCGCCTTGATACGGCGCGAGGGTTGTCTCCGTGCCATCGAGAGTTTTCAATGGGATTTGATACAGCGCTTTCATGTGTGAATGCCGTGGTGCTTTAAAAAAGCATCTGTGGTGGGGGCGCGTCCTCGAAAGGTTTCAAAAAAATCAGCTGCTTTTTGTGAGCTGCCGACTTCAAGAATTTGTGTGAGAAAATCCTGTCCTGTTTGAGGGTTAAAAACACCCTCGTCTTCAAATCGAGAAAAAGCATCACTGGAAAGCACTTCAGCCCATAAATAGCTGTAGTAGCCCGCAGCATATCCACCGGCAAAGAGGTGAGAAAAGCTTTGAGCAAAGCGATTGTAAGGTGCTGTGGGTAGCACTTGGGTGGTTTCTCTGACAATTTTTAATGCTTCATCAAGCCAGCGCGGCTCATCTCCGGGATACGCTTCATGCAGCAGAAAATCAAACCAAGAAAATTCGAGCTGTCGAATTAAATGTAGCCCTGCTTGGAAGTTTTTGGAGGCAATTAAAGCATCAAATAAAGCCTCAGGTAGAGGCTCGCCTGTTTCAACATGTTGAGAAAGCTGTTTTAGCGCCTCTCGGTTCCAGCAAAAATTCTCAAAAAACTGACTGGGTAGTTCAACGGCGTCCCACTCAACCCCTGCAATACCCGAAGCGCTGAGGTAATCAACCTGTGTTAACACATGGTGCAAGCAATGCCCAAGCTCATGAAACAGCGTGATGACTTCGTCATGTGAGAGGGTTGGCACATCAAACGAAGCAGATTTTGCAAAATTACAGGTTAAAAAAGCAGCGGGGGGCTGAATGCTACCGTCACTTAGTTTGCGACGGCTTTGTGCGTCATCCATCCATGCGCCGCCGCGTTTATTGGGGCGCGCAAATAAATCCATATATAAATAGCCGCGCAGTTGTTGTTTATTATCATGAATTGCGTAGCAGGTAACATCAGGGTGCCACGTATCAACTGATTGGGTGATGTCTGTCAGCTGCATGTTATAAAGCGTTTTAATAATACTAAAAACACCCTGCATCACGTGCGGAAGCGGAAAGTAAGGCCTTAGGGCCTCATCGTTTAAGGCGTACTCAGCTTCTTTTAGTTTTTGAGCGGTATAAGCCACATCCCAGGGTTTTAGCTCTGAGATATTGCAGTGTATTTTTGCAAATTGTTTTAATGCCTGCACGTCTTTTTGAGCTTCTGGCAAAATGGGCTTGATGAGTGTTTGGATGAAATCAAAAATTTCATGTGGTGTTTCAGCCATTTTAGTTGCAATGGAAAGCTCAGCATAAGAGTTAAAATCAAGTAGGTGCGCTTTTTCATTACGAAGGGTCAAAATTTCTTGAATGAGTGGCGTATTATCAAGGGCTGCGTCATGAGGGCCTTGATCTGAAGCACGTGTTACGAACGCTTCGTAAAATGTTTCGCGTAGTGCGCGATCATCAGCATAAGTTACAACAGCTAAATAACAAGGAATTTCAAGATTGAGTATAAAGCCGTCTTGTCCTGCTGCTTTAGCACGTTCTCGCGCACTTAAAAGTGCGTGCTCGGGTAGGCCTTTTAGGCGTTGCTCATCTGTAATTTCGAGTGTATATGCATCGACTGCATCTAATATATTATTTTCAAATTGATTAGATAACTCAGCAAGGCGTGCATTAATTGTTTCAAAGCGCGTTTGTTTTTCGGGTGACAGTGCAACACCTGCTAGTTTAAAGTTACGTAATGTATCAGTCATGATTTTTTGTTGCGTTGGGTTTAGTGTTTTTGCATCAATAGACGCTAAGGCTTGATAAAGCGCTTGATTGTGAGACACAGAAGCCTCATAAGCTGAAAGCATGGGCAAGCAGGCTTTGTAGGCTTTACGTAATTCGGGTGAGTTCATAACGGCATGCAGGTGGGATAATGGCGCCCAGCGTTTAGATAAAACATCATCTAAATCATCCAAGGGATGCATGAGATTATCCCAGGTGAACGGTTTGTTTTGTTTGAGTAATACATCGATGCATTCTTGATTTTTTTTCAATAAGGTTTCTAATGTGTGAGGAAAAGTGTTGGCATCAAAGCTTGAAAAATGAGGGAGTTGATTCATAAGTCAGTCAGCTATAAAAGTAGGTATTGGATGAGTATACAGAACTTCATATGAGGCACAAAATTAAGTTAGAGTGTGTGGGAGGTTTTCTAAACGATTTTTGTGAATGGTGACGTCCTAATTTTTCCATGAAATGACGGACAGCCTGCTAAGAAAATAGAATTTACAGCAGAGGTGAAAAACTGTCCGAAAGAAAAATAGCCCTCAGTTTAAAGTTTTTACAAAAAGGATGGTGTTTGAATACATTGAAGTGTATTTCAATCACAAACGACTTTATTCGACGATTGGCTATGAAAGTCCTGAGGCGTTTAAAATTAAAATGGTCGCTTGGTGAGGTGTCTGTTTTTTCGGGGTAAGATCAGTTTAAGTTCGCAACTCCATTAGTGATGGGTATATAAATAATTATACTTATTTCAGTCGAATAAATCGTTATGCTCTAAGAGGAATTGTGAACCAATCTTTGTGTGAATTTTACCCCCGAACACTTCGCGCCCATTTTCTTGACAAGCGGTGTGCGGAAAGGTACGCCAAAATGCATTTTGTCTTTCAATTTGTTCCTTGTTTTCAACCCATGTATTTGTTAGGCGCGCTTCCATTTCTTGAACTGCTTTTAGAATATCAAATGCTTTATTTTCGATAAACTCAAGCCCTAAATCTGATAAAACCTGCCCCAGGTACCTTCCTTCTTCTACTGGAACTAAAGGATTTTTATAATTTAAAAATATTGAATATATCTCACTAAACTTATAAATATGAGCGTTGTGAATGTTTTTCAACTGTTTGGGAATAAACAAATAATGGGGGTACCATGATTGAAGTTCTGCTGGAAGAGCGATATTTGTCAACAGTACCGGACGTTTAAACATTTGAGCTACCGAATCTAGACCTGTTGATGTTGAAATAAAAAAATTACAGTGTGCAGTTAGATAAATATCCATTAAATCACAGCGCAAAGGGTGTGCTGCATAATCAATAACGTTAGGATGCTCTATGTTAAGGGTTTGATTTGTTATTTTCCCTAGTCTAATAACGAAATAGCCTTTATTGGCCAAAAAAAGAATGGCATCCGTATAGTTTTTGAGGCTAGCGTTTCTATATGATTCATTTTCCTTAGCCTCTTGTGGAGAATACTGTTTAAGATATTCGTTATCTCTGACCATTAAGCATACGAAACGAGCACCTGAAGGCAGGCCTATTTTTTCAGAGAGTAATTTAGCTTTATTTAGTTCTTTGACTGTAAAGTTCAACTTAGGGGGGCTTGTCTGCAAAAGCCCATAAATATCACGCATCCAGTATTGTCTTTCCACCTCTTTCTTGCAGGGATCAGCTCGATAAGATGAAGAAAGACGAGATAACATATCATCTATCTGTTTTATACAGCCATATAATAGGCTGGGCATGATAGGAAGGATTCTTTTAAACATGCAATGAAGCTGCTTATTGCAAATCAACTTATCGACATAAAAAAGATAAAGCACTTTTGGAGGTTTACTAATCAGCCCAGCTTCAAGTGCGCATAACATAAGTTCAGTATTTAGTGAATAGTGACCTATTCTGTTAGAAAATAAAAAAACAAAACGAATTTTTATAATCGGGTTTATCATTAGCATGATGACTGCAAAAGGAAAGACAAGAATACATTGGAGTATTTTTTTTGTACTTATGAAAAGTGCGGATAAAAAACCGTGTGATTTTTTCTGTTTTAAATAAAAAGAATAAATTTGTTTCATAGAACAAGCACCTTAAGTTTTCCTTATACTTTATTACAAATCTTCTGTGAAAGGGTAATTTTTTCATTTATAACCGCAGTTAAAAGTAGAAGGTTAAGCAGCTAATACAATTTTTTCTTTGGAGGAATCTCCCTAATAATATAATGCCACTAAGAATTCGGTAAGCAGTATGAAACGTGCGCTTAATTAAGGAATTAAACAATGGAGATGTTGTCTTGATAAGTAGTGGCACTATACCTCTGGGGTAATCCCCCCATTTATAACCGCAGTTAAAAGTAGAAGGTTAAGCTGCTAATGCAAGTTTTTGCGCTGGAGGAATTCCCCCAAGAGCCATATTCGGTCTTTCATTGTTATATAACCAAAGCCAGCGTGTCGCAAAATCTT
>JAHZKG010000002.1 GCA_022600515.1 Gammaproteobacteria bacterium | reverse complement strand
TGGTCGTGAGGCGCTCAATTTGGAAACAAAAGTATTTTTCAAAGTCCGCAATTAATGATGAACTTCCAAAAATAGAAGGGGAATACGAGAGCCTCTTGCTTTACCAGCTTGCGCTAGCCGCATAAATGGCTAAAGTCGAGTTATTTGCGAAGTTTGATTCATTGTCCGCTATTAAAACAGAGTTAGCTGCGCAAGCAAATCTCTTATTACCTGAAGACATCACTAAAATTGATGGGATCGTTGAGATAGGATCGCCTGGACGTTATGTGAATGGATTTAGAGAAAATTATGCAGTAACGGGTAAAATTGTTGCAGTCAATGATTCTGTGCCATCATTGGCCGATTGTGTTGATGCCGGTGCAGTGCATCCATATGATAAACACTTAACATTAGATTATAATGCGACAGAACATCTTGCTTCACTTAAAGATAACAGTGCAGATGTTGTCACATGTTATGTTGGCTTACACCATTTTCCAGACGAAAAAACATTGGGCGCATTTTTAGATTCTATACGACGTGTATTACGACCTAATGGGCATTTTTTATTGGTTGATCATGATGTTCAAGAAGATAGTGTTGAATGCAGCATGGCACATATGGCACATTTTATTTTTAATGCAGTAAATGGTGTTGCGTTAGAAGATGAGCTTAGGGAAGTCCGCGATTTTAAACCGATAGCAGTTTGGCGTGAATTATTAGAAAAGCATGGATTGTTTGATGCGACGGAAGGTCCTGATATACCCATGATTCGCCAAGAAGATCCAACGCATAATCGGATGGTAACGTTTTCACCGACGAAAAAAGTAACGCCGTCGGTTACACCGATTAGTCAAGATGTCGAACGTGTGTCTACGTTGAACTTTTTTAAGGATAACCCGCCACCTGCTGCAGATGTCGAAGAGCTGTCTGATTCAAAAAACTTGAAACCTTAGATTTATTATAAATAAATCGCACCTAAAATAGCAGGCTTACTTGCGCCTGTAATTTGGGTTAAATCTAATGCTTGTTTTTTTAGGGTTTGTTCTGCAAACCATGCAAACATCATAGCCTCTAGGTAATCCGGATTAATATCAAAAGCATCGGTTGTCTTGATTTCGCAATCGGTTAGATACGCGGTGAGTGCTTGGATTAAAGCTTGGTTATGTGCCCCACCGCCACATAATAGCAGCTGTTTACAATCAGGCACTTCAAGTCTAACTGCATCGGCAATTGTACGCGCTGTAAAGTGAAGTAAAGTGGCCTGTACATCTTCGGGCTTTTGGTTTTCTTGAAGAAGATGTTTTTTAAGCCAATTCAGCGAATAATAGGCTTTATCAAGGCTTTTAGGTGCTGGTTTGCTAAAGTAAGTATCAGTGAGTAATCTATCTAATAATTTAGGAATAACGCGCCCTGTTGCAGCCCAATCGCCGTTGATATCATACGCTAGATTTTTATGTTGTCTAATCCATGTATCCATCAGCACATTGCCAGGACCCGTGTCATAACCCACAGGTGCTGCTGATTTATTTAAGATACTAAGATTAGAAACGCCTCCGATATTAACTATTGCAAGGGGTAAATTTTGCTTTTTAAGTAATTCTTGATGGTAGTATGGTGCGAGTGGTGCCCCCTGCCCGCCCAGCACTAAATCACGCGTTCTAAAATCCGCAACAACGGTAATGCCTGTATTAACTGCAATGGTATGTGGGCAGCCGAGTTGGAGCGTTGTTCTAATTTTAGTATCAGGGCTGTGATAAAGCGTTTGTCCATGGCTGCCAATGGCCGTGATATCTTTGGGGTTATATTTTGTTTTTTTGAGTAATGCTAATGCGGCATTTGAGAAAGCATGGCCTAGCAGATGGTTAAGCTCTAACAGTGCTTGTGGTGTATGTTTTTGATTGGGATCAAACGTAAGTAATTGTTTTTTTAAGCTTTGCGTATAAGGCGTTGTGATGCCTGTGATTAATTTATGGCTGTTGGAATCAATTAATGCAGCATCAATACCATCCATGCTGGTACCAGAGATTAATCCAATAAATAAGTTCATGATGGAGTCACGTTAAAGCAACGGTAAAAGTTGGCGGTGGTTTCGCGTGCAATGGTTTCGTATGATACATCACGTAGCTGGGCAATTTTTTCCGCGACATATTTAACCCAGGCCGGATGATTCGGTTTTCCGCGAAACGGTGTGGGCGCTAAATAAGGTGAGTCGGTTTCAATTAAGATTTTATCGATAGGCACTTTCTTTGCGACATCATGTAAAACATGTGCATTTTTAAATGTGACGATGCCTGAGAACGAAATATAAAAATTAAGATCTAAGGCTTGCTGCGCAATGTCCCAATCTTCTGAAAAGCAATGCATAACACCCGCTATTTCATCTGCTTTTTCTTCTGCCATGATTTTTAATGTATCTTCTGCCGCAGCGCGCGTATGGATGATTAATGGTTTTTTGAGTTCACGTGCAATGCGAATATGTGAGCGAAAGCTATCACGTTGTGCTTCACAGTCAGCTGGATTCTCGGTTCTAAAATAATCGAGGCCTGTTTCACCGATGGCAATGCAGTTGGGTGTGTCTGCTAATTGCTGTAATTTTTTTTGGGTTACGGGATGATGTATGACTTCATTTGGGTGTATACCAACGGACATACTAATATCTTGGTGGTGTGTGCTGATGTTATGTAATGCATCAATATCATCAGGGGTAATACAAACACACAAAAAATGTTGGACGCCTGTGGCACGTGCTTCTATGAGTGCTTTGTCTAAACTGCCATCGAAAGCGGTTAAGTCGAGTTGATTAAGGTGGCAGTGTGAGTCAACCAGTGACGCTATCATATGATGTGTATCCCATTAAAAGTGTTTCAAGTGCAAGGGTTGGGTTTAGGGGAATGTCGAGATTTATTTTTTTCGTAAATTTTAAAATTATATCTAACTGATTAAAGCAATGAACGGACGAATAGTGGTTTGCAAGCTGTTGAAGATGTAGATTTAAAAGCACAGGCTGGTCTGGTATAAGCTGATGCTGCAGTAGTGTTGCGGTTAATAATTGGAAAAACCACAACCAGTCAGACAAAGCATGCGTTGACCAGTCAGCAGCTAATTGGCAAACGGATGCTTTGTTATTCGATAAATCACAGAGTTTGCTTATAATGTCCTGTTGTTTTTTAAATAAAATTCCTCGAGGTGTGGTTTCATCGTAATGCAAGCCAATGCTTAAATAACCGGGTGTGCTGGGGTTTGTAAGCGCTTCAGGTTCTGGAATTTGATAGGATTGGCATCGACTCATAATGGTATTAGGAAGTGAGTCTAGATGGGTTGCGATTAATATAAAGCGAAGGTGTTTGGGTGGTTCTTCAAGTACTTTGAGTAAAGCATTTGATGCGGCACGATTCATTTCATTGGCTGGATGAATAATAATAATGCGATGATCGGCACAGAGTGGTGTTTGGTAAGCTTCATATTGTAGTTTTCTAATTTGGTCTATTTTTATGGCAGCACCCGGTTTTTCAGGTGTAATGTATAAGATATCTGGGTGTGTTTTTTTCTGTATTAAAAGACAGGTGTTACATGTGCCACAGTTGTTCGCGTTACAGAGAAAGTGAGTGATGATGGGTTGTATTAAATCAAGGGCATGCGTGTGCTCTTGACCTACTAATAATAATGCCTGAGGTAGGTTTTGACCAAATCGGGTGATGAGGTTTTTATTGAATAAGCTCAATGTCATGGGATACCAAATGATGTTCTAAGGTTGTTCGAATTAAGTGTTGTACCATGGCAAGTGGTTTGCTGGCATCAATAAGAACGGCTTGTTCTAAGGTTTGCAGTTTTTCATGATAAGTAGCATAGACACGATTAAAAAAATCAAGTGGCTCTTGTTCTATACGATCAATATGCCCTCGTTCTAAAATGCGCTGTAAGCCTTGCTCTGGCGGCAAATCTAAAAAGAGAATTAAGTCAGGACGAATATTTTGAACAGAAAAATCAGATAAAGCTTGAATGATGGTTTTATCAAGTTCTCGTCCTCCACCTTGGTAAGCCCAGGTGGACAGTTCGAAGCGATCGGCTAACACCCACGCACCTCGTGCTAGTGCGGGGCGAATGACTTGTTCGATGAGTTGAATACGTGCGGCATAAAATAAAAGAAGCTCTGAGCGTGCCAAGAGCGGTTCTTCTTCTGGCGCATGTTTGACTAATTCACGAACTGTTTCACCGACATGAGTTCCACCGGGTTCGCGCGTTATGATTAATTCAGGAACATAAGGAGAAATAAAGCGTTTGATGGTTGTAAGGGCTGTTGATTTTCCAGCCCCTTCTAAGCCTTCAAGTACAATAAATTGACCAGGCTGTGTTGCCATGCCTTAGGACTCATCAAGTTTTTTGAATAATATAGTCCCATTGGTTCCGCCAAACCCTAACGAGTTACTTAAAGCGTAGTTTATAGGACGTTTTTGCGGTTTATGAGCAACATAATTTAAATCACAGCCATCATCTGGGTTATCTAAATTAATGGTAGGTGGTGCAATTTGATCTCGAATGGCGAGAATACTAAAAATAGCTTCAATCGCACCGGCCGCACCTAAAAGATGCCCTGTCATTGATTTAGTTGAGCTTACAGCTAAATCATAGGCATGTTCTTTAAATAAACGTTTGATGGCAATTGTTTCGTTTCTGTCGTTTAGATAAGTCGATGTTCCATGTGCATTAATATAGTCGACTTGATTGGGTTGAATGCCTGCATCTTTCAGTGTTGCGGCCATAGAGGCTGTAGCACCTGCTGCGTCTTCATCGGGTGATGTAATATGATATGCGTCACCTGACATACCGAATCCAGCTAATTCAGCATAAATTTTGGCACCTCGAGCTTTTGCATGCTCATATTCTTCGAGGATTAAGATACCGGCACCATCTCCCATGAGAAATCCGTCGCGATCTTTATCCCATGGACGAGATGCTTTTTCAGGAGCATCGTTACGTTTAGACAATGCACGAACTGCTGAAAATCCGGCTAAACACAAAGGCGTTAGGGTCATTTCTGAGCCACCACATACCATAACGTCTGCATCGCCATAGGCTATCATACGCCCAGCAATACCAATACTGTGGGTGCCGGTTGTACATGCCGTAACGATAGATAAGTTAGGGCCTTTGAGGTTGTGTCGAATCGAAATTTGGCCTGCTACCATATTAATAATGCCAGCAGGAATAAAAAATGGAGATACTTTGCGTGGACCAGATTGAACCAAGCGATCTTGGTTGTTGCAGATGGTTTGTATACCACCAATACCAGCGCCAACAGAAACCCCTATACGATGTGATAAGGCTTCTGTTATTTCAAGCTTTGAATCAGCCAAAGCTTCGGTTGCAGCGACAACACCATACTGTGTGAAGGGATCCATTTTTCGTGCATCTTTTGCAGGAATATGGTCTTCAGGATTAAACCCTTTTACTTTTGCCCAAAACTTGGTTGAGTAATCCGAGGCATCAAAATCCTCGATAGGGCCTGCACCACTTACACCAGCCAGGATATTTTTCCAGGTCTCATCTACATTAAGCCCAACAGGGGTTAATGCACCAAGACCTGTTACTACGACGCGTCGCTTTGACATAGATTAATCTTGACTCTGCATATTTGAACTGATGTAGTCGATAGCACCTTGAACTGTTGTGATTTGCTCAGCTTTTTCATCTGGAATTTCTGTTTCAAACTCTTCTTCCAAAGCCATCACTAATTCAACTGTATCTAAAGAGTCTGCGCCTAAATCATCAACAAAAGAAGCATCATTTTTCAACTCTTCTGCTTTAACGCCAAGTTGCTCTGCAACAATTTTTCGGACTCTTTCTTCAACTGTACCATTTGCACTCATAACCTATAGTTCCTATTTTCGGTTGATAAAATAAAAAATAATCTACTGTTGAGTAGTTTATTCGATTATTCAAATAACGCAAGTCTAACACGTTATTTTTAGTTCATGTACATGCCACCATTTACTTGAATTGTTTCGCCTGTGATATAGTTTGCGGCATCTGATGCAAGAAAAGCAACTGTCTTAGCAATATCATCAGGTGTGCCAAAACGTTTAAGCGGAATACGTTTTTTCATTTCTGACTTAACCAAATCAGGCAGTACCTCTGTCATTTCTGTATCGATAAAGCCTGGCGCTACCACATTGACAGTAATATTACGGCTGCCGATTTCTTGTGCCAAAGACTTTGAAAACCCAATAAGGCCTGCTTTTGCGGCTGTATAATTGACTTGCCCTGGATTACCGCTTGAGCCAACAACCGAGCCTATGTTTATAATTCGGCCAAATCGCGCACGAAACATTGGTTTAATTGCCGTGCGTGTCATGCGAAAAATAGCACTTAAATTAGTTGCTATGACGCGATCCCATTCATCATCTGTCATGCGGAGCAATAAATTATCCGCGGTAACCCCTGCATTATTAACGAGTATATTGGGGGTTTTATCTGTATCATCAAGTGATTTAAACAATGCGTCTACGCTGTTTGGATCGGTTACATTCAGTAACCTGCCTTCTCCTGCAAGGTGGGCTTCTTCTAGGTAAGCTGTAATGCGAGCAGCGCCTTCTTCGCTCGTTGCGGTGCCAATAACATAAGCGCCTTGTTCAGCCAAAGTTTTAGTAATGGCCATACCAATGCCACGACTAGCCCCAGTAATGAGCGCAATTTTATCGGTTAGATTAATCATTTTGATATCCCTTCAAGACTTAAAACTTTGTCAAGGTGAGCTGGTGTATTGACACTGAGGGTTGAAATACTTCTATCAATGCGTTTAATCAGGCCGGTTAAAACAGCACCAGGCCCGCATTCTATAATCTGTGTAATACCCGATTGCTGCATGGCTTGAATGGTTTCAACCCAGCGAACAGGACTATAAAGCTGTTTTGCAAGCAAAGGACGCATGACATCAGGGTTGTCATGAATGCTTAAGTCAACATTGCTAATAACTGCACGTTTGGGTGTTTTTATAGGGGTATTGTTGAGTACTTCTTGGAATTTTAAAGCAGCATCAGATAATAGCGAACAGTGGCATGGCACGCTAATTGGAATTTCGAGCGTTAGTCTTGCCCCCATTTTATCCGCTACTGCCATGGCAGCTTTAACAGCAGGCGTATGTCCTGCAATAACGACTTGACCAATGGCGTTATAATTTGCGGGGGTTACTTGAGCTGTTTCAGTTGAGGCGTGATTACAGGCCTCTTGGACCTGTGCATCAGTTAAGCCAACAATTGCAGCCATGGCGCCTTTGCCTAGCGGAACGTTGTCTTGCATTAAGCGTCCACGTGCTTGAATGAGCTTTGCTGCATCGGTTAATTCTAAGGCGTCAGCACAAACTAAAGCAGCGTATTCACCCAGGCTATGCCCTGCTGAAATACGTGCATCCAAACCATATTGTTCAAGTACGCGATAAACAGCAACATCAGCGGTTAGCATAGCAACTTGTGTATATTCTGTTTGATTCAGCTGCTCAAGTGGTCCTGTTTGTGTAAGGGCCCACAGATCATAATTTAGGGTATTAGATACCGTGGTAAATAGATCTTTTATTACGGTGTGTTGCTCGCTAAGTTCACTGAGCATGCCCAGTGACTGAGAGCCTTGGCCCGGAAAAACAAAGGCTTTTTGGGCTGATGTTATTGTATTGCTTGTATCCGTCATAATAAAACACCTTGAGCTATGAAAGATGAAATTTGTTCACGAACTAAATCAACCACTCGGTTTTCCACTTGTAAAGAGGCTTGTTCAACGGCAAATTGAAAAGCTGTTTCATTTGCACCGCCATGGCTTTTAACAACAATGCCATTTAAGCCAATTAAAGTTGCACCGTTGTAGCGTGCTGGGTCCATTCGCTTTTTAAGATGCGTTAATACAGGACGCGCAAGAAAACCTACAAATTTTGTCCATAGATTTTTCATAAAGGCTTCTTTCATAACCTGAGAAATAAGCTTGTAGATTCCTTCGCTTGATTTAAGCGCGACATTACCCACAAAGCCATCGCAGACAATTAAGTCGACTTCGCCTGAATAAAAGTCGTTGCCTTCAACGTATCCAATATAATTCATTACCTCACATTCAGATAGAATTTGCGCGGTACGTTTGACCTGGTCATTGCCTTTGATTTCTTCAACGCCTACGTTGAGAACAGCAATAGTTGGTTTTTCTTTGTGATCAATGGCTTTAATAAGCGCCGATCCCATCACGGCGAATTGAAATAAATGCTCGGCAGATGAATCAACATTTGCGCCTAAGTCAATAACGCGCGTTCTTGATTTTTTTGTAGGTAGTTCAGCAATAATAGCCGGCCTATCAATGCCCTGCAGTGTTTTTAAAACAAAGCGTGCAGTGGCCATGAGTGCACCGGTATTGCCAGCACTGACGCAGGCTTCGGCTTGACCTTCTTTTACCAAATTAATGGCAATGCGCATAGATGACTTTTTCTTTTTTCTCAGCGCGTGAGACGGTAACTCATCCATGTCGACTATTTCAGGCGCATGTACCAGTGTCAATTGAGGATGTTCTATAACGCCATGGCGTTTTAAATGCGTTTTAATTTGCTGCTCGTCACCAACCAGCAATAAATACAAATTTTCATTGCGTTCAATAGCAGCAATACAGGCAGGAATCGTGACACGTAAGCCATGATCCCCTCCCATGACATCAACTGAAATCGTTATAGATTTCAAATTGTTCTACTCGTCATCTTCATATGTTGTTTCAGTTACGATGACACGACGCTCACCACGACAATCATATCCGTCTGGCGTAAGATGATGACGCAAGTGCGTTTCACCTGTCATTGCATTCACAGACAATGTAGGCTGTGTCAGTTTGTCGTGAAAACGACGTTTATCACGTGTTGAACGTGTTCTTCGATTTTTTTGTACTGCCATTGTATTACTCCTAACCAATTTGCTTTCATTGGGGATGAATTCTACCGAGTTTTTCGATGTAATCCAAGTGCTATGATTAGATAAGTTCCCGTTTTTGCAATTTTTTTGTTAAAATGCAGCCTTCTGAGCTAATTTTAAAGCGTATACTATGGCAAAAAAAGTAATCATTGGGATGTCTGGCGGGGTTGATTCATCCGTTGCGGCACATCTTTTACTCGAGCAAGGGTTTGAAGTTGAAGGTTTGTTCATGAAAAATTGGGAGCAAGATGATAAGCCAGGCTATTGTGCAGCCGCTGTTGATTTAGCTGATGCCGAAGCAGTTTGTGCTCAGTTAGATATTCCTTTGCATCAAGTTAATTTTTCAGAAGCTTATTGGCAGCAGGTGTTTGAGCATGTGCTATCAGAATATGAGCGTGGAAGAACCCCTAATCCGGATGTGTTATGCAATAAAGAAATAAAATTCAATTTATTTTTTAACCATGCGCTGAGCTTAGGCGCTGATGCGATTGCCACAGGCCATTATGCTCGAATTGATAAAAATCATAAGCTGTGTAAGGCCAAAGATCGGGATAAAGATCAAACTTATTTTCTACATGCCATTAATCCTGATGTATTAAAACAGGTTTATTTTCCAATCGGTGATTATTTAAAACCCCAAATTCGAGAGATAGCCAAGCAACTTAATTTAAAAACACATGCAAAAAAAGACTCGACTGGATTATGTTTTATCGGTGAGCGGCCATTTAAAGAATTTCTAAATGAATTTATGCTGGCTACACCAGGTGCCATACAAAGCACAACAGGTGATGTACTAGGGCAGCATGACGGACTCATGTTTTATACCATAGGACAACGTCAAGGTCTTAATATAGGTGGCGTTCGAGATGCCATGGATGCGCCATGGTATGTGGTTGATAAAGACTTAAAAAATAATATTCTGGTGATAGCGCAAGGTACGGAACATCCTATGCTGTATGCACAAGGTTTGCGCTGTGGCGCGATTCACTGGTTGGAAGCGCAACCTTCAGATGTTTTTCCTAAAACATGTTATGCAAAAACACGTTATAGACAAACAGAACAAGCGTGCATTATTTCACCCGAAGATGAGGGCGGGCATGTTATACTGTTTTCAAGCCCACAACGTGCAATAACACTTGGGCAATATATTGTTTTCTATGATAAGAACCTTTGTTTAGGTGGCGCGGTAATTGAGGATGTGATTCGATGAGTATACAAGTAAATTTTTCTACTAATGCAGCAGATAAAGTATCTGAATTAATACAAGAAGAGCAAGAGCCTGATTTAAAATTAAGAATTTATGTAACCGGTGGTGGTTGCTCTGGGTTTCAATATGGATTTACTTTTGATAAAGAGCAAGCATTAGATGATACGGTTGTAAAACAACAATGCTCAGATGGTAGCTCCGAAGTTAAGCTTCTAATTGACGCTATGAGTATTCAGTATCTAAAAGAAGCTGAAATTGATTACGTAAAAGAAATTCAAGGTGAGCGATTTGTTATTCGTAATCCAAATGCTAAAACGACGTGCGGTTGTGGCTCGTCGTTTAGCATAGATAACGATGATGATGATGATTAATTAGATTTAATTAATTCACTTAGTGTTGTTTGCTCTTCTTCTCTTAACGTAAGCACTTCAACGCCTGTGGGGGTTACCAGTAAGGTATGCTCCCATTGCGCTGATAGTTTTTTATCTTTCGTAATTGCTATACGCCAATCGTCTTTTTCTAGATGTTTTAGTTCAGCCTTGCCTTGATTGATCATGGGTTCAATTGTAAACGTCATGCCAGGCTTTAAAATATCACCTTCACCCGGACGTCCGTAATGTACCACTTGTGGATCTTCATGCATTTTTTGTCCAATACCATGACCACAGTATTCCCGAACAATAGAATAGCCGTTTTTAACTGCCAAAGATTGTATTTCATGGCCAATATCGCCTATTGTACAGCCTGGTTTAACCACTGAAATTCCGGCATATAAACATTGCTGCGTTACATCAACCAGGCGTTGTGCAAAAGGTTGTACGTCGCCGATGCAAAACATTTTACTGCTGTCTCCGTAAAAGCCATTATGAATCACGGTGACATCAACATTGAGAATATCCCCTTTTTTAAGTATTTGTGTTTCAGAGGGCATCCCATGACAAACCACATGATTAATGGATGTATTCACTGAGTATGGATAGCCATATTGGCCTTTACTACCAGGAATAGCACCTAATGTATTACGAATATAATCTTCACAGAATGTATCAACGTCCATTGTAGTCATGCCGGGTTGAATCACTGCACTCAATGCTTCTAATACCTTGGCTGTTAGATGGCCTGCTGTGCGCATGGTTTCGATTTGCTCGGGTGTTTTAATGCTGATCATAATAAATATACTTCGAAATAAATAAAATTTACATGATTTTATCATAAAACAAGGGGAGCATTATATATGCCCCTTAATTTTAGTACGATTTTATAATAACTTTTGTTCCGATATGTATGAAGTTTTTATGTAACCAGCGCGCATCGCTTGGCCTAACACGAACACACCCATGGCTAGCATTGTAATTAGGCACATCCGGTGAGCCATGAATTGCGTAATACTTACTAAAAAACATGCAATATGGCATAGGTGATCCACCTTTGCCAATAGGGTAGCGGCTAGAACGGCAGTTAGCTCCCCGCTTACTAATAATATGATAGGTTCCACTTGGGGTTCTACAAGCGCGACGAACATCTTTACAATAATTACGCCCACCAGACCCTCGCCCACTTCGAATAACATTGCCCTTATTATTAATGGCTTTCCATTTTAAAGTGCGAGGACTAAATACAAATGTATTTGCAAGCACCATGGTTGGTTTTACAACGGCTGCTGCCGGTAATTGCAGCGCTGATGCCGCGTAAATGCTCAGGGGTGTTGCAAGTAATGTAAGACCAAACCCAAGAGCAGTTAAGGTAGATGTTTTTTTGATATAATCTTTTTCTTTAATTTGTGCTTCCATGATACATCCTTAACAACAGTGAACTACATTTTTATTATAGTACAAAATATAAACATATAAAGCTCTACACTTGCTTATAAAAAATAAATTAATTAATGTAAAACAAAACACAATATGTTAAAATATTGTATTTTTTTATGGTTGTATAATGAATTTTAATGATTTTGACTTAGGTCAACCAATTTTAGATGCTATCAAGTACAATACACCTTCTCCTATTCAGGTTAAAGCGATTCCTCTTGTTTTAGCAGGTCATGATTTAATGGCTGCCGCACAAACAGGAACAGGAAAAACAGCTGGTTTTTCACTACCTATTTTAGAAAAATTACACAAAGGGCGAGGTGTTTCAGGTAATCAAATACGTACTTTGGTTTTAACACCCACGCGAGAATTGGCAGCACAGGTTGCCGAGAGCTTTAAAACCTATGGTAAGAATACACACTTAAAATCAACTGCTGTCTTTGGTGGCGTTAAAATTAATCCTCAAATGATGAAATTAAGAGGTGGTGTGGATGTATTGGTTGCAACACCAGGCCGTCTGCTTGATTTATATGGCCAAAATGCCATTAAATTTAATCAATTAGAAGTTTTGGTATTAGATGAAGCTGACAGAATGCTAGATATGGGCTTTATCCATGATATTAAAAAAATTATTCGGCTTTTGCCAGAAAAGCGGCAAACATTACTATTTTCAGCGACTTTTTCAGGTGAGATAAAACAATTAGCCAAAAGCTTATTAAAATCTCCTGTCGAAATTTCAGTAACGCCTCAAAATACTGCAGCCGTTACGGTTGCACAAATAGTGCATCCTGTTGACAAAAAACAGAAAAAAGCGCTTTTGATACATTTAATTCGAGCACATGAATGGCAACAAGTTTTGGTGTTTTCAAAAACAAAACGTGGCGCTAATCGTTTAACAGAGCAATTGCAAGAAGATGGCTTTAAAGCACTTGCAATACACGGCAATAAGAGCCAAGGTGCGCGAACCAAGGCTTTGGCTGGCTTTAAATCGGGCGAAATTGATATATTAGTGGCGACTGATATTGCCGCACGTGGTCTAGATATAGAAGCACTACCACAGGTTGTTAATTTTGATTTGCCACAAGTCGCTGAAGATTATGTGCATCGAATAGGCCGAACTGGACGCGCAGGTAAAGCCGGAGAAGCGTTTTCATTGGTTTCAGCGGATGAAGCGGATATTCTTTTTGATATTGAGCGTTTACTGTGTAAAAAACTATCTCGCGAACTGATTTCAGGATTTGAACCGCAACATGACTTACCTTTAACGTCTAAAGCGTCTAAGAATTCACAATCAAGCATGCCACAAAGAAAGCCAAATAAATTTAAAAGACCAGGCGCAAATAAAGTATCTGCAAATGGAAATGGCCTAGCTAAGAAGAAACTCCAAAAGTCGTATAATCAAAACAAATAATATGTGTAAAAAGCATGTTTAAGACCGAATCTCTGCCTAGCTGCCGCGCTTTGTGCGCGGTATCCATTATTATATTCAGGAGATCCTTCGTTGCGCTCGGGATGACGTGGGGAGTTACAATTTTCTTCTTTTATTTATAAAAAAATCACTTAATAACGTTGAGCAATCATGTTGCAATAAGCCTTCGTCGATTTGTATACGATGATTGAGTGTTTCTGTGTTCAGTAAGTTATATGCAGAACCTGTCGCCCCTGCTTTTAAATCTCGCGTGGCAAATACGAGGCGCTTGATACGTGCTTGCAGTAAAGCACCTGCACACATAACACACGGTTCAAGCGTAACGTAGAGCGTGGTATTTAAGAGCCTGTAATTATGTTTTCTGTGGGCCGCTTCGCGAATAGCAATAATCTCAGCATGTGCTGTAGGATCGTTGTTTGAGATGGTTTGATTAAAGCCGGTACCGAGTAGTTGATTATCATCAGAAACTAACACAGCACCGACAGGAACCTCCCCTGCCTGTTTTGCTTCTAGCGCAAGCAGGTAGGCTTTTTTCATCCACTCTAAATCACTTATTCCCATTCAATTGTTGCGGGTGGTTTACCTGAAATATCATAAGTAACGCGTGATATACCAGGTACTTCGTTAATAATTTGATGGGACACTTGATCAAGAAAGTCCCATGGAAGTTTAGCCCAATGCGCCGTCATAAAGTCTTGTGTTTCAACGGCTCTTAAACAAATAACAGGATCATATCTTCGTCCATCGCCCATGACCCCGACACTTTTAACGGGCAGAAACACAGCAAAGGCCTGGCTTACTGCATAATATAAATTAGCTTTATGTAGCGCTTTAATAAAAATAGCATCTGCTTTGCGAAGTATTTCAGCATATTCAGGTTTGACTTCGCCTAAAATTCTAACCGCAAGACCTGGTCCTGGAAATGGATGTTGATAAAGTCGTGCATGAGGTAACGCGAGTTTTTCTCCGAGTATCCGCACCTCATCTTTAAATAATGCTCTGATAGGCTCGAGTAATTTAAATGGTAAGTGCTCAGGCAACCCCCCTACGTTATGATGAGATTTAATTAGCTCAGCATTGGATTGGCCTTTTATACCGGCAGATTCAATCACATCAGGATAAATCGTACCCTGGGCAAGCCAAGAGATATTGGGAATATGGCGTGCGGCTTCTTCAAAAACGTCTATAAATAAGATGCCGATAATTTTACGTTTTTCTTCAGGGCATGTTTTACCTGCTAAGGCAGTTAAAAATTTTGATGAAGCATCTATTTTTGTGAAATTAATGCCTTGTTTTTCTGAAAAAGTTTCTTCAACGGCTTCAGCTTCACCTAATCGCAATAACCCCGTATCAACGAATACAGCATGGAGCTGATTGCCAATAGCTCGATGCAGTAAAGCGGCAACCACGGAAGAATCCACGCCGCCAGATAAGGCGAGTAATACGTGTTCTGAGCCTACAGCCTCTTGAATGGAATGGGTTGTTGCATCCAAAATATGTGCAGCAGTCCAGTTCGGGGTAGCGTTGCAAATACCCAACACAAAGCTCTTGAGTATTTCAATGCCTTTAGATGTATGGGTTACTTCAGGATGAAATTGCAGGCCATACCAATGTTTTTCAGGATTAGCCATAATTGCAATGGGAATATCGCGGGTTTTAGCAAGGGTTTTAAATCCTTCTGGCAGTGCTGTGACATGATCGCCATGGCTCATCCAGACATCAAGCTTATTTGATAAATGACTTAAAAAACCATCGGTTGGGTGTATTTTGATTTCAGCATGGCCAAATTCGCGTATTGTAGAGGCTGCAACTGTCCCGCCTAATTGATAAGCTAACGCTTGCATACCATAACAAATACCTAATATAGGTAAACTAGACGCCAGCAGCCACTCAGGAATTTGGGGGCTGTTTTTATCTAAAACACTTTTGGGCCCACCAGATAAAATTACACCACACCAAGCGTGTTGATGAAGCACCTGATTATCAATGCCATAAGAATAAATCTCACAATACACATCCATTTCGCGAATGCGCCTTGCAATGAGCTGCGTGTATTGTGATCCAAAATCGAGTATTAAAATACAATTGGGTTTATTTATTTTCATATAAATACAGTACTTATTGGTTAGTCATCAATTTGATAGTTAGGGGCTTGTTTGGTCATATGAACGCCATGTACATGAGACTCTTGAATGCCTGCATGGGTGACTTGCATGAATGCCGCTTTTTTATGAAGCTCATGGATTGTTTCACAACCTGTATATCCCATTGCTGCACGTAATCCACCGGTTAACTGATGAATAATTGAATGTACGGGGCCTTTATAGGGCACGCGTGCTTCAACGCCTTCAGGCACTAATTTATCCGACGTATTACGCTCTTGAAAGTAACGGTCACTTGAGCCTTCAGTTTGTGCCATAGCGCCAATTGAGCCCATGCCACGATAACTTTTGTAGGTTCTACCTTGATATAACTCGATTTCACCGGGAGACTCTTCGGTTCCTGCGAACATGCTGCCTATCATAACAGTGTTAGCCCCAGCTGCGAGTGCTTTTGATATATCACCTGAGAAGCGAATGCCGCCATCTGCAATAACTGGGATTTTACCTTTGAGCGCATTGGCAACATTTGCTATGGCTGTTATTTGTGGTACGCCAATACCTGTCACAATACGTGTGGTACAAATAGAGCCAGGACCAATGCCGACTTTAACTGCATCAGCACCTGCTTTAAAGAGCGCTTTTGCAGCATCTCCTGTTGCAATGTTTCCGCCTATGACTTCTACTTCAGGAAAATGTTGTTTAATCCATTTGACTTGGTCTAATACATTTTTTGAGTGTCCGTGAGCCGTATCAACAACAATCACATCAACGCCTGCATCTACAAGTGCTGTAATTCGTTCATCGGTACCCGCGGCAAGACCAACTGCAGCCCCTACCCGAAGTTGCTCAGATTTATCTTTCGATGCATCTGGGTGTTCTTTTGCTTTTTGAATGTCTTTGACGGTAATGAGCCCTCGAAGGCAAAAGTCGTCGTTCACAACCAACAGTTTTTCAATACGATGCTTATGAAGTAATGCTTGAATTTCTTCAGAGCTCGCACCTTCTTTTACTGTGATAAGACGTTCCTTAGGGGTCATTACGGCAGAAACAGGCAACGCTAGATTTGTTTCAAACCGAATATCACGGCCAGTAACAATGCCAACTAACTGCTCCCCTTCAACGACAGGCACACCAGAGAACTGATATTCTTCAATTAAGGCAAGCAAATCTTTAACGGTTTTATTTGGATGAACTGATATAGGATCTTTAACCATGCCGCTTTCAAATTTTTTAACGGCTCGGACTTCACGTGCCTGTTCTGCAATCGTCATATTTTTATGAATAACACCAAGACCACCTTCTTGAGCAAGGGCTATGGCTAGACGTGCTTCAGTTACAGTATCCATTGCAGCTGAAACAAACGGTAAATTAACGTCAATATGGCGTGTGAGTTGTGTTTTTAGAATCACTTCGCGAGGGACTTTGGTAGAATAGGCGGGCACCAATAACACATCATCAAAGGTCAGTGCTTGCTCAAGAATGGAAAATGCCATGCAATACTCCTAGGTGCAATGTTTAACCGAACAGTGTACAATAATATATTTTTTAAAACAATCATAAGCTAAAAAAATGGACAAGATTAAGCGCTGGGGATTGCTGTGTTTTTTATTAATATTACTCGGCTTGTTTTTTTACTTTAAGCTTTATGCTTATTTATCTTTTGAACAATTAAAAACACATCGAGCTTTTTTAGTTGCATGGACCCAAACGCATCTTATTTTAGCTTTATTATTTTTAGCGCTAATTTATATGCTAGCCGTGGCTGCTTCTATTCCTGGCGCATGGTTTTTAACGCTAATTGCAGGTTTTTTATTTGGACCTATCTTAGGCACTTTCGTTGTTGTGTTTAGCGCAACCATGGGGGCTTTTTTTGTTTATTTAGCCGTAAAATTTGCGTTACGTGATTGGATTGCTCAAAAAACAACAAAATGGCTAAAGCTGATGGAAAAAGGCTTTCAAGACAATGCGTTTTCATACTTGTTTTTTTTACGACTGGTGCCTGTTTTTCCGTTTTGGTTGATTAATATTATTCCAGCGTTACTCGGTGTTCCTCTGCGTACTTTTATTGGCGCAACGTTTTTAGGTATTATTCCAGGGTCATTTGTTTATGTTTTAGTTGGCAATAGTTTGGGGCATGTATTTGATGCTAATCAAACACCAAATCTTGATATATTAAAAGATCCTATCTTGTTTTTGCCGCTTGTAGCACTGGGCTTACTTACTTTAGTACCTATTTTGTACCGACGCTTCAAGTCAAACGGCAAACAAAATAAAGCTTGATATTTAGTTTAGCCCCTTTTAAAATACGCGCCTAAACCAGGGGTGCACTAAAATAATTAGTGCTGAGATATACCCTTATAACCTGCTCTGGATAATACCTGCGAAGGGAGTGTGATGCGAATAAATCCCATGTTGTGTTTTGTAACACACGTTGCTGGATATACCTTACCAGCCTATTTAGACTTATTAGAAAAAGTTATTTTAGGTGGCGTTACCCATGTACAATTTCGAGCTAAGTCGCTCAGTCGATTTGAGACCTATATTTGGGCCCATACGCTTAAGAAATTTCTGAATGCCAAAAACATTCCATTTCTTATCAATGACAATGTTGCCCTCGCGGATGTTGTGGGAGCTGATGGCGTACACTTAGGCCAAACAGATGGCTCTCCTGATGCGGCGCGTTTACGGCTTGGGTCGAAAGCATGTATAGGGCTATCTATTGAAAGCCTGGATGAGCTACACATTGCTAACCAACTAGACTCTATTGATTATGTAGCCGCTAGCGCTGTTTTTCCTACGCCCACAAAAAATAATTGCAAAAAAATTTGGGGAATTCACGGTTTAAAACAAGTTGTACAGCAATCAAAACATCCGGTGATTGCAATTGGTGGTATTCATACGAGAAATATAGCGCGCGTGATGGAGCAAGGTGTATCAGGTGTTGCCGTTGTGAGTGCTATTCAGGCCTCGAATACGATTATATTAACTACAAAATTATTGAAGGAGGTGGTGTGTGATGCCACATGAACATGTATTAAAATTAAAACAACTGAACCCACTTATTTTAAATTTAACAAATTATGTTTCGATGGAGTTTGTAGCCAATGGCCTGTTAAGCCTTGGGGCTTCACCTATTATGAGTGAGTCTGAACAAGAGATAGAAGATTTGTTAAATATCGCCTCTGCATTGGTGGTAAATATAGGAACACTCAATACTGATTTTTTAGCGCGCGTTAAAAAAGCATGCGCTCATGCAAATCAGCTTAATGTTCCTATTATTTTAGATCCTGTCGGTGTTGGTGCCACCGCGTATCGTACGCAAGCGGCATCACATATATTAAACAGCCATAAAATAGCATTAATTCGTGGAAATGCGAGTGAGATCATGGCACTTTCAGGTGAAACACAACGAACCAAAGGCGTTGACAGCTTAGCAGAAAGTCTAGATGCGGAAACAGCAGCCAAAGCATTGTCTTGCCAGTATCAATGTGTTGTGACCGTGAGTGGTGCAACAGATTTAATTGTGTCTGGAGAGAACATTGCATATGTGACAGAAGGCTCTCCCATGATGCCGAAAGTTACAGGAACAGGCTGCTTGTTTTCTGCTGTAACCGCGGCTTTTTGTGCAATTGATCCGAACAATCATTACGAAGCAGCGCGAGCAGCAGCACACTACTATGGTCGCTGTGGTGCTTTCGCCGCAGAAAAAGCAATGGGGCCTGGTACGTTCAAAGCGTGCTTTTTAGATGCGTTAGATACACTCTTGCTTCGGGTGGGTCATGCCTCAGCATAAACCGCTCCATAGTGTTCTAAGTATTGCCGGATCAGACTCATCAGGTGGTGCGGGGATTCAGGCGGATATTAAAGCCATTTCTGCAACGGGTGCTTATGCAGCATCCGTTATTACCGCGTTAACTGCGCAAAACACACGAGGCGTACAAGCCATAGAAAGTGTTTCTCCCCTTTTTGTTACGCAACAATTAGAGGCTGTACTCACTGATTTAGAGATTAAAGCAGTAAAAATTGGCATGCTACATACCGCTGAAATTATTCAATGTGTTGCGGACGCAATTGTAAAATATAAACCACCCTATGTTGTGCTTGACCCGGTTATGGTGTCAAAAAATGGCAGTCCACTATTAGAAGACAGCTTAATTAATACATTAAAAACAGTGCTCTTTCCTCATGTGAACTTATTAACACCTAATATTTTAGAAGCTGAAAAAATAGCAAAAAATAAGATTCAAACCATGGATGATATGGAAAAAGCAGCCTGTTTAATGTCTGAAAAATACCACATTGATGTGCTATTGAAAGGCGGTCACTTAGATGGCGTTATGGCGCCAGATATATTATGTCAGGCGGGTGAATGCACTTGGTTTGAGTTAAAACGCATTAATACGAAAAATACACATGGTACAGGATGTACGCTATCAGCGGCCATAGCCTCTTATATTGCACAGGGACAATCGCTCCAACAAGCGGTTTTTAATGCAAAGCACTATTTATTTGAGGCTATTTTATTTGGAAGCAAGTTATCGCTTGGTGAAGGATATGGTCCTGTCCATCATTTTTATGGTTTAAATCAACATGCCAGTCTTATCAATTACACCAGAACCCCTCGTACTTCCTGAAGCACTAAGCCAAGAAGCAGAGCATTTATTATCTGAGATTATTCAAGATGAATTTAATCAAGCGCTATTTGCCGCCACGTTACCGCTAGAAATATTTGAAACGTTTATATGCCTAGATAAAATCTATCTTAAACACTATGGCCTGGCACTGAAGCAAGCCATGCTCTGTGCACCGAATGAGATATCAAGGCATCAGCTTAAATTATTTAAAGCCGATGTTGTCTCGTATGAAACAGATGCATTGAATGCATATCTTACGCAGAGTGTATTCACATCAAAGCCATCCGTTAGCGCTGAATTAAATCCTATAATAAAGAACTATATTTATCATATAAGAGGCCAGGGTAATTATGCGCAAACAATAGCAGCACTTGCGCCTTGCTTTTGGTTATATGCTTCGATTGGAGAGCAGTTTTACGCCCAATCTTTTTTACCCAATCACCCTTATGCTGCTTGGATTGAAACGTATAGAGACCCATTGTTTAGAGAGGCCTCTGAGCAGATGTTAGTTTTATTAAATCATTGTTTTAAGTCTGAAAAAAACAAACAAGAGCGTACGCAATTGACCGCTATTTTTCTTCAATCATTAAAGTATGAAAAAAAACTCTTTCATGATGTGTATGAAACGATGAAACCACTAGACAATGCCAATCAAAACAAACCAAGCACATAGTGTAAAATTCTGATTTCTTATGAGATACTTTATACATGAACAATCTCTAATTTAGACTGGATACATCATATGGCTAAAAAAACAAAAAAATCAGACACTAATCCTGAGTGGCTTTCAACCTACGGCATTCTTACAGCAGAGGGTATTTTAGATCGTTTTAAAATTAAGTTGTCGCATGATGAATTGCTCGAAACCTTAAAAGATTCAACGAGCCGGCATTATCATTTATTGACGCTGCCACTGAAAAATATTTTCAATGGCATTTTAGTTACCCAAGTGCATGACTATCAAGTATATGCACAAAAGCTATTGATTGATTATAACCTATCAAAAACAGGCACACCGAATGAATCAGAAGAAGAACAAACAGGGACACATTCGGAAGAAGAGCTTTTATTAAAGCAAGGTGATTTAATGGGGTTAGGTGAGGCGTTTGATGCTAAAAAACAGGAACAAAAGCAACTGATTGCAGAGAGCCAAGCTTGGCTTATTCATGAGGCGCCTAAACATAATGATTTGGGAGATGCGAGTGAGCTGGCCGTTTTTGGCAGTCGTGTTGAAGATCTCATGTTTACATTTCAAAATTTCCGGACAGAGTTTCGTACACTGATTCTTGATATTACCTCACTACTAAATGTCGTGCCAGGCTATAGCATTAACGAAGAAAAGCTAGCCGAAAGTCAGGAGTCACTTGATTTTGATTCTAATCTAGAAGAGTTTGGTTTATGAGTGATGGGTTATCCATTGGTTATGCATAATGAGCCACCGCTGGCATAGCAGCGGTGTGTGTACATACAAGTGATGAAAATAAGCGCGTGTTAGCTCTGCTGCACATGCAGGGCATTTGCAGGATGAACCAAGTACCCAAAAATCGTTTGTGCAAGTATCTTTTTGGATATTAAAGCGGATGTTATTATGCGTATAAATTATTCCATTTAATGCATCTTCAGACGGCTGGTTATTGACTTTCAAATCATGCTGATAATTTTGAAAGTGTTTGCTAATAAGCGGCTTGAATTCATCAGAACAGGTTAAATAATCTGGCTTTAATTGCTCAATGAGCTTTAAAATATCTTCTTGTGTAAAGCGAAGTGTACGTCCATCAAACGTAGAGTGCACTTGAAAAACTCCTTGTTTATTAAGCGGTAGTGATGAGAGATTTAATAGTATCTCACCAGGCCAGCTCCAATAGTGCTTAAGCGTGCTTAGCTTACTTAACGTTGTGATGCCAGGTTTCACTAATAATGCAGCTAAATCACATGACGCGATATGAACGCCGGTTTCGGCCCAGTCTGCAGTGGTGAGCACCTGACCTGCAGGATCGGTTAAATTAGGAAGATAATCTGTGTTCATAGTAATAAAGTTGCATCCCCATAGCTAAAAAAACGATATTTTTCTGAAATTGCTTCTTGGTATAAAGCCATAGCTTCAGCATGCCCAATAAAAGCAGATACCAGCATCAATAAGGTTGATTGGGGCAGGTGAAAATTAGTAATTAGGCCATCACACAGCTTAAACTCGTAGCCCGGATAAATAAAAATATTTGTATCCATCGATTGCGGTTTGAGTGGTCCCTCTTGTGCTGCACTTTCAAGGCTTCGAAGCGATGTTGTTCCAACAGCAATAACACGTTTACCTACTTTTTTTGTACGTAGAATTGCATCACACACGGTTTGCGTGAGTTCAAAGTGCTCTGTATGCATATGATGATCAGTAATATCATCTGTGTGTACAGGCTGAAACGTTCCGGAGCCAACGTGTAAAGTAATATAAGCGATTTCAACCCCTTTCGCTTTAAGGCTTTCTAGCATTGGTTCATCAAAGTGTAAGCCAGCCGTGGGCGCTGCAACTGAGCCTTTATGCTTGGCATATACGGTTTGATACCGATCAAAATCTGGGGTTTTGTCTTCACGCGTAATATAAGGCGGTAAAGGAATATGCCCTATATCGTCTAGCATATGCTCAATAGAGCCTTCTGTTACCATCTGACAAAGATATAAATCTTGTTGTTTTTCTAAAACCATGACTTCCCATGAGCCGTTGCCTAGGGTGATTTTTGAGTTTGGTTTTGGGGCTTTACTTGCTTTTATATGCGTTAAAAAAGTCTTAGTTGATAACAAACGTTCGATTAAAAGCTCAACGCGACCGCCCGTACTTTTTTGGCCATATACACGTGCAGGAATAACTTCAGTATTATTCATCACAAGTAAATCACCTGGATTTAAAGCATCAATCAGTGACTTAAAGTATGCGTGTTCAATACGCTTTGTTTCACGGGTATAACATAATAAACGTGAATCAGCCCGGTTAGGCAGTGGATACTGCGCAATTAACTCGCTTGGTAGATTAAAATCAAATGCTTTTGTTTTCACTGTAAAGTACTGGCCTCATGTTTTTAATGCCATTATTATGCCACATATTAACTCAAATAACCCAAAAAATCGTCCTCGGAAAGTACTCTTACGCCGAGCGCTTCAGCTTTGGTTACTTTTGAGCCCGGATCGCGTCCTGCAATAACCGCATCTGTTTTCTTTGAGACCGATCCTGATACACGCGCCCCGAGTGCTTGTAGCGCGGCTTTAGCCTCGTCGCGGCCCATATGTTCGAGGGTACCTGTAAGTACCAATGTTTTGCCATAAAAGTCATGTTCTGTATTTAGTATTTTAGGTTGTATTAGAGGCCAGTGAATACCAGATTGTAATAATTGATTGATTACAGATTGATTGTGTTTTTGCGCAAAAAAATGCATGATGGCTTCAGCTGCAACCGGTCCAATATCTTTTTGCTGCATGAGTGTTGCTTCAGAGGTGTCTTGAAGTAACTCAAGCGTTGGAAAAGCTTCTGTGAGTGCGCGTGCGCTGGCTTCGCCTATACTGGAAATACCAAGCGCATATAAAAACCGCGCAAAGGTCGTTTGTTTACTTTTTTCGAGTGATTGCAGTAAGTTTTCAGCTGACTTTAGTCCCATACGAGGTAATGCCTCGACAGCTTGAATATCTAGCGTATACAGAGATGATACGTCTTCAAGCAAATCAGCATCCACCAATTGGTCAATTAGGCCTTGTCCTAGTCCATCAATGTCCATGGCTTTGCGTGAAGCAAAGTGCCAAATTTCACGCTTTAATTGGGCTTTGCAAAATAACCCGCCTGTGCATCGCGCAACGGCTTCACCCGGCAGACGAAGCACTTCTGCATCACATACAGGGCAATGCGTTGGCATCTGAATAATTTGTGTGTGTTCTGGGCGCTTTGAAAGTATCACTGAGACTACTTCTGGAATCACATCCCCTGCCCGTCTAATAATAACTTCATCGTTGATGCGCACGTCTTTTCGTATAATTTCATCCATATTATGCAAGGTTGCATTACTGACAGTAACGCCTGCAACGCTTACCGGCTTTAAACGTGCTACGGGTGTTAATGCGCCGGTGCGTCCTACTTGAAAATCAACAGACAAAAGCGTCGTTACTTCTTCATGCGCAGGGAATTTATGTGCGCAAGCAAAGCGTGGTGCGCGTGCAATAAAGCCTAGTTGATTCTGCGCTTGAATACTGTCAACTTTATACACAACGCCATCGACTTCAAACGGCAAATCATCTCGTGTTTTAGCCAGTTGATTATAATAATTCAAGCAGCCTGCGAGCCCTATTTGAGCGTGGCTTTCTTGTGGTACTGGAAAGCCTGCTTGCTTTAACCAGGCTAATTGCTCTAAGTGGCTATCAGGCCATTTAAAATCATCACTGCTTGCGCCCATACCATAGCAGTAGAAAGCCAGAGGCCGGCTGGCTGTAATGCTTGAGTCGAGTTGTCGCAAACTGCCCGCTGCTGCATTACGTGGGTTGGCAAAGGTTTTCGTTCGATCAATACGTGCTTTTTCATTCAGCGCATCAAATCCTGCTTTGGTCATAAACACTTCACCACGCACTTCAAGTGTGCTTGGGTAGGTATTTGTCATGAGTTTTAATGGAATTGATGCAATGGTCTTGATATTTTGAGTAATATTCTCGCCTGTAGCACCATCTCCTCGGGTTGCCGCATGCCTTAATATACCCGACTCATAGGTTAAATTAACGGCCAGGCCATCTAGCTTTGGCTCGCAAGCAAACACAAGCGTATCGGAATTTTTCTCTAGTTCATCTCCAATACGCTTAACAAATCGCTGCAGATCATCTTCTAAAAATACATTGGATAGTGACAGCATGGGCTTTGCATGCTGAATGGGGGCAAGTGATGTTGCAGGTTTAGCACCCACGCGCTGTGTTGGTGACTCAGCGCTTATATGTTCTGGGTGTTCTGATTCTAATGCTTGCAGTGCTCGCAAGGTCTTATCATACAATGCATCAGGAATTAGCGGCTCATCAAGTACATAATAAGCATGATCGTACTGTCTGATCTCTGTCCGTAAGCTGTTGATTTGTTCTTGTACTTTACTCATTATAATTCAAGTGCCGGCTATTTTTTATGAGTAAAGGTACTGAACTTTAATTATAAATGCAAAGCATTAGTGCCCTGTAGGCTTATTATAGATGCCAAAGCGTTCTATAAGCGTTGCGGTTGCTTCGTTCATACCGAGAATATCAACATGCGTCCCTTTTTTTCGGAGCTTGATAATCACTTTATCCAATGAAGAAACAGACGTAATATCCCAAAAATGCGCACGGCTAATGTCGATGATGATTTTATCAATTGCTTCTTTGAAATCAAATGCTTGTATGAACTGCTCTGATGAAGCAAAGAAAACTTGCCCCATCACATGGTAAGTACGACATATATTTTTATCATCTATTACAGACTCCACTGCAATAAATCGCCCCAGCTTATGAGCAAAGAATAGCGATGCCAGTAATACACCGGTCAAGACACCATAGGCTAAGTTATGCGTTGCAACGACGACAAGAACCGTTGCTATCATCACAATATTAGATGACAGTGGATTTTTCCTAATATTTTTCAACGAATCCCAGGAAAACGTGCTGATTGATACCATGATCATGACTGCGACCAAGGCGGCCATTGGGATACGTGAAACCCAGTCACTTAAAAAAACGACCAAAAATAAGAGCACAACACCTGCAGTTAATGTAGATAAACGGCCACGTCCACCTGATTTGATATTAATCATAGACTGACCAATCATGGCACAACCCGCCATGCCACCAAGAAATCCGGTTGCAATATTAGCTATCCCTTGTCCTTTGCACTCTCGGTTTTTATTACTGGGTGTATCGGTCAAATCATCTATAATCGTTGCTGTCATCATCGATTCAAGCAACCCCACAACTGCAAGTGCCAGCGCATAAGGGCAAATAATAATCAAGGTTTCAAGCGTGAGTGGGATTTGTGGCCAAAGAAATATAGGCAGTGTATCTGGCAGATTACCCATGTCACCAACCGTTCTAATGGGTAAATAAAAGCCTATAAACACGATGGTCAAAACAACAATACACACCAGTGGTGACGGGATGGTTTTATTTATATACGGAAATAAATAGATAATCATGAGGCCTACCGCCGTCATGGCATAGACATGCCAAGTGACGTTGGTTAGTTCAGGCAGTTGCGCCAAAAATATAAGAATGGCGAGCGCATTAACAAACCCCGTGACCACCGAGCGTGACACAAAACGCATTAAACTACCGAGCTTCAAATAACCCGCTATTATTTGAAAAACACCTGTCAGTAATGTCGCAGCAAGTAAATATTGCAATCCATGAGTTTTTACCAAGGTAAACATTAAGAGTGCCATAGCCCCTGTTGCAGCTGATATCATGCCTGGTCTACCGCCTACAAATGCGCTCACAGCGGCCATAGAAAATGAAGCATACAGACCTATTTTGGGATCAACGCCCGCAATAATTGAGAAGGCTATCGCTTCAGGAATCAGTGCTAATGCAACAACAATGCCGGCTAATAAATCTGCACGAATATTGCCAAACCAGTCTTCAAATGTGGAATAAAATAGCATCTTGATATGTTTACCCTGTTAATTAATACAAGCTATGTATGTGATTTTTAGTTTGATTTTAAAAACTTAAAATCAAGACGAGCCCTTGCTTTTGCTGGCGAGGGCTCGTACTTAAATGTCGACTATATTATTATGGTGTGCTCGGGCTTACCCTGTTTTCATGCTCTTCAGCCGCAGCGCTACTCTCGCCATAGTTAAAGCCAAACGCTTGACGAGGTCTTCTAATGCATCTTCCCCCATCTTCTTCCGGACTATCATCATCGGTTCTTCTTCGTCTTAATCGACAAGAGCCCAGCTCTTCGCGTGCTTGTTCATGTTCATTAGCAGCCGCTTTACTTAACCATTCATGGGATGCTTCTCTATCTTGCAATACACCTTCTACTCCAGAAGCTAAGATAGATCCAAGTTGATACTGTGCTTCGGGATTGTTTTGATCAGCACTTTGTTTATATAAATCCATTGCTGAATCGATATTTCTTGCAACCCCTTGCCCTGTATAATACAAGTTTCCTAGCTTGAGTTGCGCTGTGTCATTCCCTTGTGCAGCAGCTAAAGCATATAATCTAGCCGCTTCACCAGCATCCACCTCAACCCCAATGCCATACTGATAAACACATCCTAAAATAAGTTGGGCCCTTTCGTTGCCTGCGCTTGCTGCAGCTGTCCATAACTCAATAATCGCAGCCATTTCTAGTGCTTTCTCGGGGGTTCCTGCTCTCCAACCACTCTGATCAAAGGGATCATCTTGAAGTAGTGTAATACACCTTTGACATCCCTCCTCACACTGAGAAATCACGGCGGCTTCACTGCCTGAAGTGTCGTTTATTGATAAGCCGGATAAAAGTTCGTTTATATCGTGCATTGATTACCTCTTTAACTACAATATTGTAAAACTAGCAAAGGCCGAACAGTATCATTTTTGACCTCCGTGGTCAATATTAAATATCGTAAATTAACTACAACTTATTCTCTTCTACCGGTATACTTCAAGCTGCTTCTCACTTACAAATTAAGTCCTAATCTTATGCCTTCTTTCTTTATATTTTTATTGCTGATTATACTACTGATTGCCACAGGCGCACTTTGTTTGCTGCTGAGTGGGTTAAAAAAACAGCTCTATCAATTGCAGTTGGATATTCAAGAGCGCTACCAATCAGGTCAGCATGCGATTGAAACAAAAATTACTGAAAACCAGCATGTCCATCAGACCCTCATACGTGAAAGTATTCAGCAGCAAATGACAGATGTGCGTGAGCAGATGAATCATAGTTTTAAGCATCATACAGACGGCTTAACGGCTCATTTAAAAACATTAACAGAAGAGATTCGGGCGCAATTAAATCAAGTAACGCAGCAGGTTAATCAGCGCTTAGCTGAAGGCTTTGAGAAAAGCACCTCAACCTTTACTGATATCGTAAAGCGCTTAACCATTATTGATGAGGCGCAGAAAAAAATTGCAGAGTTATCAACTCATGTGGTGAGCTTGCAGGATATATTAGTCGACAAACGTGCACGCGGCGCATTTGGCGAAGTGCAATTGGCCAGTTTAATTGCCAACATGCTGCCAAGTAATCATTATAGTTTGCAGCATACGCTTAGCAATCAAAAACGTGCAGATTGTATTTTGTTTTTGCCGGATCCGACCGGTAATATTGTAATTGATGCAAAGTTTCCACTTGAAACCTACCAAAAAATTATGAATACAGAAAGAACCTCTCAAGAACGAAAAGGTTTACAGCAGCAGTTTAGGCAAGACCTGCAAAAGCATATCAAAGACATTGCAGGGAAATATATTATTCCACTAGAAACCGCTGACAGCGCATTCATGTTTATTCCAGCAGAAGCTATTTTTGCAGAAGTACATGCTAATTACCCTGAGGTGATTGCGCTCTCTCAGCGCCTTAAAGTGTGGTTGGTTTCACCCAGCACACTGATGGCTGTATTGACCACCGCACGTGCAGTGCTTAAAGATGACGCAACCAAACGCCAAGTGCATATTATTCAAAAGCATCTTCAAGCCCTTGCTGGTGATTTTCAGCGATTTGATAAACGCATGGATAAACTCACCAAACATATTGATTTAGCACAGCAGGATGCAAGTGATGTGAATATATCTGCTAAGAAAATCACAGGACGGTTTAATAAAATTGAATCGGTTGAGTTAGACGCCCCTACCGCTCTCGAATTAAACGAGGCATCAGGCGACTTATAATTTATACGCTATAATTAAAACAATGCCATTTGATGGATGATATTATGTATCGTTTAGGGGTGTTGTTTATAGGAACTGTTTTAATCACGTCAATTGCAACAGCTGCCGGAAGTGGGTGTGGTAATAATGGTTGCTGTAATAAAATGGGCGGTGTTCAATACTGTGACTCTTCAGCCGGTCGCTATGTGTGCAACAATGGTGAATATTCCAGTTGTTATTGTAAACGAAAAGCCATAATGGATATTCAGGCACTTGAAGGATGCTGCATGTGGAAAGGTGGTGTCTTTAAATTTGATTATAAAGATCGCTTGATGATTTGCAATGATGGCGGCGTATCTGAAATGTGTAGCTTAGGTTATGTAGAACAAACAGTCGCTGCTGAGTAATCTAGTATCTGTAATGTATTGGCTAGGTAGACAAAAACCTATCAAACCGTCATAATCGGCGCTTTTTAAATACGCGCGCTTATGTCCAACTTAAAGCCTTCTATTGAGATAAAAAATCTCTTCATGTCTTATGGCACGACGCCCATCTTACAAGATGTTTCATTGGAGGTTCACGCGGGTGAATTTTTAACCCTGCTCGGACCTTCAGGCTGTGGAAAAACAACGTTATTGCGCCTTATTTCTGGGTTTGAAGAAGCACTCGCCGGTGATATATATATTCATGGGCAGTGTATTACAGAATTACCGCCTCAAAAACGAGATGTTCATACTGTTTTTCAAAGTTACGCTCTTTTCCCACATCTAAACGTGTTTGAAAACATTGCATTTTCTTTACGGTGCAAAAAAGTACCGGAGCAGGAAATTCATGCACGCGTTATGGAGGCGCTTGAACGTGTTCAGTTAGCTTCGTATGGTACTCGCACCATACAACAGCTAAGTGGTGGTCAACAGCAACGTGTGGCGATTGCGCGTGCTATTATCAATAGGCCTCGCGTATTGTTGTTAGACGAGCCATTAAGCTCACTTGATTATCGTTTGCGTAAAACCATGCAATATGAATTAAAGCAGCTGCAGAAAACATTAGGCATTACATTTATTTTTGTTACCCACGATCAAGAAGAAGCGTTGTCTATGTCGGACAGGATTGCGGTTTTTAATCACGGTCATATTGAGCAAATTGGAACGCCACGTGAAGTGTATGAAACACCGAGTAATCTTTATGTTGCCCAATTTATTGGTGAGGCCAATATTTTTGATGTTGAAGTGAAAGCGTTAGAACAAGATGATTTATTTGTAGAAATTGAAGCGAGAACACTACGCTGTAAAAATATAGCGAATCATCAAAAAAACACGCCACTGCATTTAGTGATTCGCCCTGAAGATATTAGGGTATGGCATCAAGATGAAGTTAAATCTACAGATGAGATGCTACCTGGAAAAATCATCGATATTGTTTATAAAGGCTCAACGGTTGACTTAAGAGTATCGCTTGCATCGGGTCGCGTTATTAATGCTTCAGAATTTTTTGACGAAGATGATGGTGACTTAGATTATGCACTGGATGAAGTCGTATGGGTTCAGTGGTTTACTGGCTGGGAATTTTTGATGCCTTATGAAAAGTAAATCAAGCGCACTTTATTTTATTTATCTCTGGCTTTTTTTATTTGGCTTTGTCCCATTATGCATGGTGCTAGCTGCAAGTGTTTTATCAAAAAATGCAACCAATCTAATCGACTTGCCGTTTACGTTAATGCATTACAAAGCCTTTTTTTCTTCATTGATGGCGCATGTTATGTTGCGCTCGCTGTTGATGGCTGCTCTGACAACACTGGCCTGCTTGGTGCTTGCATATCCTTTTAGCTATCTCATGGTCCGTTCAAAGCATCAATCGTTATTATTACTTTTAATTATTATTCCTTTTTGGACCAGCTCGCTGGTTCGAACCTATGCTTTAGTTGCTATTCTAAAGTTTAATGGTCTTTTGAATGTGATATTACTTAAACTACACCTGATAACAACGCCGCTCTCACTGCTGTATTCAAACTTTGCTGTGTTAAGTGGTTTAATTTATACATTATTTCCTTTTATGGTATTGCCTTTATATACCAATATGGAACGTTTTGATTTTCACTTATTGGAAGCTGGAGAAGATTTAGGAGCTAATCGCTGGGCACTGTTTACGCGTATTTTCTTGCCGAATACACGACGCGGTATTGTTTCTGGCGTTATATTGGTTTTCTTGCCAGCGATGACGCTTTTTTATATTCCAAATGTATTAGGCGGTGCGCGCTCTATTCTGATTGGTAACTTAATTCAAAACCAATTTTTGGTGGCTGAAAATTGGCCTGCAGGTGCTGCAACGAGCGTATTACTGACACTTATTTTGTTATGCTTATTATTTATTTTTCGTAAGCCACGTGAGATACGCCAATGATTAAAAAATGGGCTCAAAAAGCGTATGTGATTTTTGTGTATACACTGCTTTATTTCCCTATTTTTATTTTAGTACTGTACTCGTTTAACGCGTCGCGTTTTTCACTGCAATGGCATGGCTTTTCAATGCATTGGTACCATGAGTTATTCCAAGACAGTGAGCTATGGATTGCTTTTACACATTCGGTCATTTTAGGTGTAATTTCATCATGTGTTGCCAGTATCGCTGCATTGATTGTATGCGTTCACTTGTTTTTGCAGGGTAATAAAACCAATCGCTCACTTCAAAGTACGTTACTTATATTAATTATTTTGCCTGATTTATTACTTGGCATTGCCTTACTGATTTTCTTTAATTTAACGGCAATACCGCTGGGTTTTTTTAGTTTGTTAATTGCGCACATCACGTTTTGTTTACCTTTTTCGATTATTGCAATCAATAGCCGAATTCATACATTAGATATTAATTTATATTATAGTGCGCTTGATTTAGGGGCTTCATACATAAAAGCAGTAACGCATGTCTTACTACCGCTTCTTTGGCCTGCGGTATTAAGCGCTTTTTTATTAGGATTTACGCTATCGTTTGATGATGTGATTATTAGTTATTTTGTTGCAGGCCCCGATTTTAATATTTTACCACTGACTATTTATTCATTGGTACGAATGGGCGTGACGCCTGAGTTAAATGCCTTGTGCAGTATGACGTTTATTATGTCGATGTTACTTGTTGTTTTCGCATATCGTCTTTCACGGAAAGTATAAATATGAGACTCTTCTTTTTTTTAATCAGCCTTTTCTTCTCAAATATAATACTGGCATCAGATAAAGTGGTTAACGTGTATGTTTGGGGAGGAGAAATTCCCCAGACATTAATTCATCAATTTGAAAAAGAAACAGGTATTCATGTTAATTTCTCAACTTATGATAACAATGAAACGTTATATGCTAAATTACATGCATCCAATCAGGCAATTTATGATGTTATTTTGCCATCCACTTATTTTGTTGAGCGATTAAAAAAACAAGGCTTTTTAAAGCAGCTTGATCATGCGCGTCTCCCCCATTTTAAAAATTTAGATGCTGCTTTTCTCGATGCCGCCTATGATCCAAAAAATAAATATAGTGTCCCTTTTATTTGGGGGGCAACCGGCATTTTTTATAACCAGCACTGGGTTAAAGATGTACCGAAAGCATGGCATGATTTATGGAGTAAAACCTGGCGCAATCGACTCATGTTGCTGGACGATCCGCGAGAAGTTTTCTCAATAGCCTTACTGAGCTTGGGATATAGCCCAAATGATTCAGATGCAAATCATATTAAAGCCGCATTTGAAAGCTTAAAAGCGCTAGTACCTAATATTAAACTGTTTGCAAGTGAAAGCATCCAGGCCATTCTGATTGATGAAGATGCTCACATAGGGTCTGCTTGGAATGGTGATGGATTTAAAGCGCATCAAGAAAACGTTGATGTGCAGTTTGTATTTCCGGAAGAAGGCTTTTTGATTTGGGTTGATTGTTTAAGCATGTTAAATAACGCCCCTCATCCTGATGAAGCGTATGCTTTTATTGATTTTTTATTAGAAGCAAAGCATGCCGCAACCGTTGCATTATCAGAGGGGCATGCCATCACCAATCAGGCGGGTAAAGCACTGTTACCAAAAAGCTTACGCAATAATCCAATGGTTTATCCATCGCCTGATGTTTTAAATCGCGGCGTGATTCAGCGCGATTTAAGTGAAAAAAGTCTCGCGCTTTATGATACCTATTGGCAGCAATTCAAATTTTCTTTCTGATATTTTTCTAAATCAAAAAATATCAAAAAATATCACATAGATAATACAGGTGTTTCCTCTGGGGTTGATAGAAGCATTGTATCGTCTATTTCTTCACTGAAAATATGAGAAACACCAACAATAACCGCAAGGGCTATAAGAAAAGTAGGTATGCCAACAGCAGCCGAACCAACCAAAGAGCAAATAAAAACAGGATGTGCTGGAATGCCTAGTATAGCCGCTCCAATTTCAGCTGCCAGTAGAGATGACATGAATAAATCAGCCGCCGTTAAAGCGCCAAAGGCTGCCGCTATGACATATTTATTACCTGTAAAGCCAGCCGAAGTGAGTGTGGCGATGCCAACAATACCCGATAGAATACCAGCAAATGGTGCTGCAATAGCGCCGCCAATGGCACAGGCCCCCATTACATTTAAAACACCACCGGCAGCAGTAGCGCTTGCCGGTGCAAAAAAGCAGCCTATTCCTCCAGCGATGGCAGAGTAAGCTCCCTTATTGATCATATTGCCCAACATAAAACTTACCTTTGCAATTAAAAGCATATTTTATACTATATAAATCTAATTTAACAGATTTACGTTAAAGCTGGCGTGACAGGTAAGTCGACATCTGTATTATCTATGTTAGATGTTAAATTTTTTGCTGAAAGCAAATTGTATGCAGTGAAAAAACCATAAGCACTAACGGCCCCGGTTAGCAATGCAACGCCAATCATATGTGAAGTCAGTGCTAATGCAAAAGCAGATGATGAAAATAGAAGTAGCGAAAGTGCGAGGCTTGTATGTAAAAATAACTTAGAGTACTGCGCTGCTTTCTCGGGATGTTCGCGTGCTTCTATATAAAACTTTGTATTAGACATGATGCGGCCAGGCAGTGTCACGGGGCAAGGGATAAAGCTTGGCCAGAATATACCAAATATTAAATGATTCATGCTTAAATTAGACTGGCTTGGATGAGGTATCTCTGCAAAGTGATTTAAAAACCACTGTGCGGCTACACCGCAGTTCTTACCTAAAATACTACTGCTCTGGTAAGTTTCTTTCCAGTACTCGGTCCATTTTGAGGTGATTTCATTGGGGCAGGCTTCAATAGGAAAGCTGTATTTTGAACTGGCATAGCTTAAGATATCTTGATAGCGCACATCCCATGCTACTTTGGGTGTGTCCCATCTGTTAATTATATAATAAGTATGGGGTGCTACAGATGTATCTTCGAGTAAAATCTCGATGTGTGTAACAGGGCCATGAAAATTCAAAACATGAACATTTATTTTACTCATAATAGCACCAAAACAAATATGCGCTATTATATACCACTTGAACTATAAAGCAAGCAGCATCAAAATAAATCTTCTTGTGTTAGTCCTAACCTTTCAACCAAGAGTGTGCGCAATATACTTAATGCTTCAACTTGAATTTGACGAACACGTTCACGGGTGAGTTCAATTTCGTTACCTACCTCCTCAAGTGTCGCTTTTTCATAGCCATGCAAACCAAAGCGTCTTGCAATGACTTCTTGTTGGTTGTCTGAAAGTTCGCCAAGCAAGTCTTCGATATGCTCGCGAATGTTTTCATCGGTAAGCCACTCAGCTGGATTCAAGCTATTTTCATCTGCAACCGTGTCGAGCAATGATTTGCTTTCATCATATCCAAATGGCGTATCGATTGAGGTCACTTTATCGTTAAGACGTAAAAGCTTTTGAACATCTTCAATTGGTTTATCGAGCATTTCAGCAATTTCTTCAGCGGATGGCTCATGATCTAATTTTTGAGTGAGTTGGCGTGCGGCTCGAAGATAAACATTAAGCTCTTTAACCACATGAATAGGAAGTCGAATGGTGCGCGTTTGGTTCATAATGGCACGTTCAATGGTTTGACGAATCCACCAAGTTGCATACGTTGAAAAACGAAACCCTCTGGTTGGGTCAAATTTTTCAACTGATTTCATAAGGCCTAAATTCCCTTCTTCGATTAAGTCAAGTAACGGTAATCCACGATTAAGATAACGACGTGATATTTTAACAACCAACCTTAAATTGGACTCAATCATTCTTTTGCGTGAAGGTTCATGGCCTTCTAATGCTTTTGTTGCATAATGAACTTCTTCTTCGGCTGTAAGTAGTGGAGAAAATCCAATTTCACTTAAATACATTTGGGTGGCATCCATGACTTTTGTTATTTCTTTTGCGGGCGCTGCAATAACGTCGGCTTTATCTGTTTTCATTTTAACATCAAGTGGTTTTGGCGTCTTTTTATCTGACTGCTTTGGCATGTTGCCTCCTCATGATTTAAAATAAACATTTACTCTATTGTTGTAATGAATGCTACTATCTTGTCAAGCTTTTTTATGTAAGTAACTCAGTGGATTGACAGGCTCACCTAATTTACGTATTTCAAAGTGAACGCCCCAAAACTGCCGATTCACAACACCAACTTCAGCAATGACGGCACCTTGTTTTATTGTTTGACCTTCACGAACTAAATTACGTTGATTATTACCATATGCCGTAAGGTATTGATTATCGTGCTTTAAAATAATTAAATTACCATATCCAGCTAAACCATTACCGGCATAAGCCACAATCCCTGCAGCAGAGGCATGAATTTTTTGTCCTTTCTTTCCAGCAATATCAATTCCTTTCTGCCCTTTTTGAGGCGAAAAAGATGTTTTGATATGGCCGATTATAGGCCAGCGCCATTGCGTGTGAGATGAGCTAAGAGAGCGAGCAAGTGGGCTTGACAGCATGGGGGGGCCTGCTTTCCTTGCATTGGGATTTAATTTAATGACTTGCCCAACGCGCAGTGTATACGGTGAGTTAAGGCGATTTAAAGTAGCTAGATAGTGGTAATCTTGATCATGCTGAAAAGCAATGGCATATAAGGTTTCACCTCGTCTTACCGTATGGCGCTGAGTAGAATTATTTTGTTTATAGCCTTTAGATTCTTCAACTGGCGCAAGTCCTTCACGCAGACCACAGCCCAACAAAAGCAAACTGATGAATCCTAAAATGAGAATACATCTGTTCGTTTGCTTTATCATCAAGTTAGTGCCCTCTGAGTTTAATTATCAAGTAAGTGATAATAGCAATTGCAACAATTGTCCACCCAATACAATCAATCCAACGCCGAAAATTCTGTTTTATTTGCTCCCCAAATAAAACCAATAAACCTGCAACTAAAAAAAAGCGTGCCCCTCGCCCAATCAAAGACGCCATCAGAAAGGGCCAAAAGAACATATGCATAATGCCTGCTGTTACGGTAAATAATTTATAGGGAATAGGCGAGAATCCAGCGACAAAAATAATCCAAACGCCCCAGTGTTCAAACCATGCTCTCACATGATCGTAAGAGAGTGCATAAGAAGAAGATAATAAATAAGGCTCAATAATTGCGATTCCAAAAAAACCTAGTAGATATCCAAAGCAACCGCCAAGCACAGAAAAAAAGGTTGTGATCAACGCATACCGCCAGGCTTTATCGGGTTTAGCAAGTCCCATGCTAATTAACATAACATCTGGCGGAACAGGGAAAAAAGAAGACTCAGCAAATGATACACCGGATAAATAATATGGTGCATGCCTGTGTTCAGACCAAGCCAACATTTTGTTGTATAAGTAAGAAAAAATTTTCATTGGATTAATCCTGCATCTTTAGTCCAGCACGAAACCTGCTCGAAAATTTTATAATGGGTCATATCAAGGTGTAGCGGTGTGATAGAAACGTTTTGTTGGCTAATTGCATGAAAATCAGTTCCTGGTCCTGCATCTGCTTGCTCACCTGGTGATCCTATCCAATAAATAGCACGGCCTCGTGGGTCACGTGTTTTGATGGTAGCCTCGGCTGCGTGGCGTGTACCAAGTCGGGTGACTTCTATGCCACGAATGCCATCTAGTGGTACGTTTGGAACATTAATATTAAGAATGGTCTGGGAGCGAAGCGGATCAGACTTAAGTTTTCTTGCCAGGCGGGTCACAATGGTTGCTGCTGTTTCATAGTGTTCAACGGGTCGTCCGGCGAGTGAAACGGCAATGGCAGGAAAACCTAAGTTTCGGCCCTCCATTGCCGCAGCAATAGTGCCCGAATATAATACATCATCGCCCAGATTAGCCCCATCGTTAATGCCTGAAACCACCATATCAAAGTCAAAATCAAAAAAGCCTGTTAATGCCAAGTGAACGCAATCCGTAGGCGTTCCTTCAATACTATGATAGCCATTATCCAGTTTTCTAACGCGGAGTGGGTTTGTTAAGGTGAGTGAGTTACTTGCACCACTTCGGTTTCTATCAGGTGCCATGACATAAACATCGGCAATATCAGAGAGTGCTTTTGCAAGCACTTGAATGCCAGGTGCTGAAACACCATCATCATTACTTACTAGAATTCTCATTGTTTACTGTTGTCCTGGTGATGCAAGCCAACGAACAACGGCTAGGCGCTCTTGTAAGTGTCGTTCATTTTGTTTTAGGTTGTGTTGAAGTGCAATTTGGTTAGGATTTTTCTCAAGTGTGCTTCGCTGTGCAGTAATCGTTTCTTGAAGCGATAAAACATCTTTTCCATATGCTTGTTGATCTGAACGTAGTTTGTAAGCCAATTGATTCATTCGTGAAGCAAGATCGCTGAGTTGTTCACACGTGACATGCTTTGGAGCATGCTGGGGGCACTGTTTCATGGCTTCTTGAAGGGCTTTGGGGTTACCTGAGTAGCTTGTTTCATTTTGAGGAGAGCAGCCTGCGAGTATCATAATAAAAAACAAAAATGCCCCGGTTTGCTTAAGGCAAGTATTAAATTTTGACATGAGCATGAATAAAATCCTTGATAATATCTAAAATGCATAATGAGTATAAATCTCATGGTACCCAAGTTTTACTGGTAGGTAAAAACTTTTTAAAGTCTGCTGTAGAAAATAATTAGCAAAGAGCGACGGGATTATAAATAATAAATTTAGTTGGTTACTTAGTTTTCTTTTAGTGCAATATTAGATTTTTTCTGTTTGGGGTTTTGTATCATGTCAAGCCTTTATCCTGACTTGTCACTGGCACCTCGGCGCTTGAGAGATGATTTTGATACTGTTTATGATGCCGTTCGTTATAACGGACTTAACCTTCAATATGTATCAGCTGAGTTACAGGGTAATGGTGATATTGTTCCAGCTGCAGTTCAGAGTAATGCTGCGGCTATTTTATATGCATCGGCTCGCATTCAAAATAGGATTAGAGCAGCGGATACAGGAGGTATAGTGAGAACCGTCCGAATAGATGCTACTGATAATACTGATGATAATTCAAACTTTAACTCAATGCGTAGGCATACAGCTTTTTAAGAGCCGAATACGTAGATAGCTCAGAAGATGAATCTTATGGGTGGGGTAGACCACGTCTTTAACGCCACCCACATAAGCTGTCAGGCTCGCGCAAGGCCGGCATCTATGTCTATAAGAAATGGGGATGGCGTATTGATTTATACTTTAATTAAAGTATAGTAATTGGCAGCCTAGTACCCTTCTGATATTTAATTAATAAAAGATGTTAAATCATGACTTGTTTTTTATATGAGAATTTATCAAACGCCCCTACATTAGTTAAAAATGATTTTGTGCTTGTTTTGTCGGCAGTTAGACATAACGGACTTAATCTTGAGCATGCATCAAATGCTCTACGTGATAATCACGATATTGTTTTATCTGCAGTGATTCAAAATGGGGATGCAATTAACTTCGCATCAGATAGACTAAAAAACGACCCCTCAGTGAGGACGTGGGTGCGGAGCAATGGAATGACGGGTCGAGACAATCTTTTTTATTCGGAATCACCTGAGACCAAAAGTGACGATGAAGATGAAATATCGTTAAATTTAAGCTGTTTTTAAATATTATTGACGTGATGCGATCTATCTACACCTATTTTGATGTCTAATGGGTATATAGCCAGGGCAAACGCATGAGTGATCAAAAAATATTCTCTAGTACTTCCTGCGCATATTCAGCTTGGAGCGTTGCTTTGAAGCGCTTAGCTTTCACGGCTTTTCCTTGCGTAATGCTCCTGAAAACATGTCTAAATACAGCCATGTTTTCAGGAGCATTATCACGACGCACTCTGGATTCATCATCTCTGAAAGACACATCAAGAACCCCAAGAGTGCCGCTACCTCGTGATAGATTCTGGGACATCCAAGTCCCCGAAATCGACTCGCCAACGCGGCAACTATTTTGGCCTCGACTGTCCTGCGTCTGACATTTTTTCGCTAAACGCGCCAGGAAAAATGTCCTCCCAATAACTCTACGCCTGCATAAAGATTTTGTACAGCCCTGCCGGCTGGTTAAAAAATCGAAGGCTATCTCGGACTAAACGCCTCGGCCTTCAGCCTTCCATGACGTTCGGCGTCGGAACTTTCCATTCTTTTTTCTTAGCGTATTTATTGGGCATGATGGTGGCTAAAAAAATGAGTGTTTTCGTCATGCTATTACGAATATCATGCTGGATAATCAGCTACCTTACGAAATGTTTATTTTATGAGCTAGGAAGCAAAGCCGTTCAAACGCTTATAGTAATTTGATTATTAAGTGAACCATCAGAAAATCGCTACGTGCCGTGGCTTGTCCACGGCATCCAGTCAACATGAGTCAATCAACTGGATAACGCGAACAAGTCGCGTTAGGTAGGCACTGGGAATAAGTCATTTAAAAATCAAATGACTATAAATTGACTTTTTTTTCACAAATCGTCATTTTTTCTGGTTTTCGAACGCCTTTTGCCATCCAAGCATAGGTCAATTTTGTTTGATGTTGGGGATGCGATGCATCTAAAAAATAAATTGCTTCGTTCTTGGGAAGGTCATATTTTAGCTGTTCATAGTATTCAATAAACGCTTCTTACTTGGCCTCGTCTGCTTTTGCAGGTATATCATGCGGTTTTTTATACCGAAAACCGTTCGCTTGCACCCATTTTGGCATCCCACTTCGCGTATAGGTTAGGTTGAAATCGGATTTAACATAAGCACAAATCTCTTTGACATAAAGATAAGTTTTTTCACGAAGATGGGCTTTCAATCGTTTCGAGTCTTGTAAACTGATATGGCTTACGCTTCCACCATTTTTAGGGGGCAATTGATTTTTAAGAAAACAATTGCTGGCGTGGCGTCGAATTGTTTCATAATCAAGTAACCGTATTTCAGCTACTTTCGCATAGCTGTAGCCTTTGTCATAAAGAAGAACTGCTTTTATCCGGTCTATTATATATATGGTTTTTATTTGATCTTAGTGATTAAGTTTGTACGTTCTTGTACTGTAAGTCTTTTGTTCGTGCGCGCATTTGATCATATTTAGCCTAAGTTCGCAACTCCGTTAGCGATGGGTATAGTTCCAGCTTTAGTAGTGAACTTAGGACGTGATGCCGCTTTGAGAAGAAATGCTTTCTCTGCTTGTTGCGAAGCTGTCGCAGCTAAAACTCTAGACGTTAAACCCGTTGGTCTCATCATGTCAGTATTCAATCCAATTAATATGATTCAGCTTCTTCAAAAGTCATCCAGATTTTATTTTCAAAATCATATACTTTGCATTGCTTAAAGATATTTAAGACATAAGACCATTTGAATTCATATTCATGAATATACTGGCCGTATTCTTTTTTTAATGCTTCATATGCTTCTGGCAAATGATAAAACGGAATACGAACATCTAGATGATGCGGAATATGTGTCATAATATGATGCAGTAATATTTGGGCTGGTTTCGAGCATTTAATAATCGTGCTGCAATATAATGCGCCGACCACTTGAGACCACTCGCTTTTCACATCAAAAAAAGGAATGTCTGGATGTGTATGATGCAAATAGACAATCATCGCAATAAAATAATTAAATACAATAAACGGTAAGATAATAGCTGCAAAAACACCGATTAATCCACCAGCAAAAACATAGGCCATGACTGACATAATCGCGACATAAATCGCCACAAAATGCTTACCATCACGATAATAATGCTGTTGTTTTTTGTCTTTTCCTGGATTGAAACCCAGCATTTCAGCCCACCAAACACGGCGTAAATAATGAAAAGCGCAGGTGAAAAAACTACGTTCAATACGATATAATAGCTTTTGAAAGCGTGAAAGCTTTTGATATTTCTTGGCTGTAAACGGACGCCAAATCCAATCCATGGGTGAAAAAGAGGTGAATCCATGATGTACTCTATTATGTCCGTAAGCCCACATGCGATAAATATTTAAAGAAGGCAACATCGCAAGGGTTCCTAATAACTCAGCCACTTGCTTGTTTTTAAATAAAGTGCCGTGCGCTGCATCATGAGCCCATACAAAGAACATGGCTGTGGCAACACCTGAAATCATACCACCTAGTAATTTAAATCCAGCATAAGGATTCGCAAAAACAAGATACATACCCAACATGAAAAATAAAAGATCTAACCCAAGCCAAAGAAACGTTTTAGTATAAGAACGTGTGTAGCACGCTTTAGGAACAATGCCACGGGCATCGGAAGACTTTATCTTTTTTACTTGATCTAATAGATTACAAGATTGAATTATGCTCATTGAAACCTCGAAACAATAATTTCACATACTGTAACATATTTAACCTTACAAGTAAATGAAAAGCTGTTTGGTAGCCTGCAAATTCTTTTATTGAAACCACTTATGCTATACTGAATTACCATGTTTAATACGATATGTTGGATTCCATGAAACTACTGTTTGACTTTTTTCCTATTCTTATTTTTTTCATCTGCTTTAAACTATTTGGCATCTATACTGCAACAACCGTTGCGATCATCCTTTCAATATTACAAGTGCTTATTTATAGAATAAAATACCAACGTTACGAAAAACTGCATGTCATAAGCCTTGCCATGATTCTTGTGCTGGGTGGCGCCACTTTATTTTTTCATAACCCCTGGTTTATCAAATGGAAACCAACGGCTATTTACTGGCTGTCATCCATTTTATTTTTAGGCTCAACGTATATTGGAAAAAAACCCATAATTCAAAAAATTATGGAAAATAATATTCAGCTACCCAAAGCAATTTGGAAACGCCTTAGTCTTGCCTGGTCAGGCTTTTTTCTACTGATGGGTTTTGCTAATCTATATGTTGCACATCATTATAACACCAATACCTGGGTAAACTTTAAATTATTTGGCGGTGGAGGATGCACCTTGCTGTTTGTATTATTGCAAGCGCTCTATCTTGCAAAACACGCAAAAATGCCAGTTACAGACTCTAAAATACCGAAGCCCCAAATTCAAGATTAAGCTTAAACAAATGCTTGGTTAAGGGAGAGCAATATCATGCGCTTGTTACTCATAGAAGATGATGAACTGCTGGGCGATGCCGTTAAAACAGGGCTCATGCAATTTGGCTATGTAGTCGACTGGCTAAAAGACGGTGAATCTGCTGGCGTAGCACTTCATATTGAGTCATTTGAACTGATTATTTTAGATCTCTCATTACCAAAACGCTCAGGACTCGACCTATTAAAAAGCATTCGCCATGCTGGTAATACAACACCAGTTATTATCCTAACAGCCCACGAATCCATCGAAAATCGCGTTGCAGGCTTAGATGCAGGCGCTGATGATTACATGATCAAGCCTTTCGACTTAAACGAATTAAGTGCACGAATTCGTGCACTCATTCGACGCTCACAAGGACGTGCGGACACCATCATTCATTATAGAAACATAATACTTGATCCTTCAGCGCATACTGTTTTTCTTGAAGACACAGAAGTTAATATATCTCGACGAGAATTTGCACTCCTTCAAAAGCTGCTTGAAAACCACGGGCATGCTTTATCCCGAGAACAGCTCATGCAAAGTATCTATGGTTGGGATGAAAATTTAGACAGCAATGTACTGGAAGTACACATTCATAATTTACGAAAAAAACTCAATGCCGACTTTATTCGTACCATTCGTGGCATTGGTTACATCGCTGAAAAAAACACCAATGTGTAGGGATGGCCTGTGAAAACGTCAATTCGAAAATTCCTGCTGATTAATTTACTTTTAGCCATTGCCATCACCACAACATTAAATGCTATTGGAAACTATTATCTCGATCAAAAAGACATTGAAAAGCACTTAGACGCCTTAATGGCCGTTTCAGGCTTATCTTATGAAGCACTCTTAAAAAAAACCACTGATCCAGACGCACTGAAAGACATACAAACCACGCTAGAAAAAATTCCTCTTAAAATAACAACTTACCTCTCTTCTTTGAATTCAGATCCTTTATCCACCGAAAAGTATAGCCATCGTTTTAGCTTTCAAATATGGTCTCAGCAAGGTAAAGAGCTCTTGCACTCCCCAAATGCCCCGAACCTTTTATCCAAAAAAATCCCTAATGGCTTTAGCAATCAATTAATTGATAAACAGCACTGGCGTGTTTTTAGTACATTAAGTGAAGAGTCTGGCTCACGCCTTATTTTAGCGGATCATTATGAAACACGTAATGACTTAGCACGACACATCGCGCAAGATGATTTATATATTATGTTACTGACCTTCCCGCTGTCTGGTTTACTTATTTGGATTATTATTGGCCGCGGTCTTGCAAGTATTAATAACGTTGCCAAAGAGGTGGCTCATCGCGCACCAACCCACCTTGAACCCGTAAGCTTGAAATCAGCTCCTGACGAAATAAAACCTATGATTGATGAGCTCAACAAACTTTTTTATAGATTGCAGGAGGGATTTGAACGTGAAAAACGTTTTGCAGCAGATGCAGCACACGAGTTAAGGACCCCACTTGCTGCCATTAAAGCACAAGCACAAGTTGCTTTAAAAGCACATGAAACCAGCGAAAAAAACATTGCGCTTAAGAAGCTAATTGCAAGCGTTAACCGCAGCACTCATATTGTTCAGCAATTACTAACCATGAATCGCCTTGTGCCCGACTTACCCAGTGTAATGGGATTTGAATCCGTCAACTTAATTAAAATCACACGCGACATGCTCACCATGCTAGCACCTAAAGCCATCGAGAAAAAACTTGATCTTGAATTTCAGGCAGATAAGAATACCCCATCGTTTCAAGGCAATAATACAGCGCTTTGCATCTTAATACGCAACCTAATCGATAATGCGATTCATTGCACCCCTGAAAACGGCTTAATTACTGTCAGTGTAAAACATCACAAAAAACGTGCCATGTTAGAAATTGCTGATAATGGGCCTGGCATTCCTAACGAACTGCAAGCACGTGTGTTTGAACGTTTTTTCCGTGTAATCGGCAACAAAAATTCAGGGAGCGGTCTTGGTCTTGCTATTGTGAAGCAAATAGCAGGACTACACGACGCTCAGATAGAGCTTAGCACCCCTAAAACCCATAGCGGGTTAATTATTCGCATTTATTTTCCATGCAGCCCGAAGCACAGTAAAAAAACTATCGTATAGCAAGACTCTGGAGCCCTTCTCGAATCAATTGCTCACAGGTTTTGTCTCCGTCATCTAATGCTTTAACTACTTTATTCGCTTCTTGTGGTTTATAACCCAATGCTTGCAGCGCTTTCACCGCTTCATCCGCATGCCCTTGTGGTATATTGAGCTCAGGTGAAGCATACTCGCCAATATTATCTAATCTATCTTTCATCTCAACAACCAAGCGTTCAGCTGTTTTCTTTCCAATCCCCGGTAATTTTGTCAGTAGCGCTGCATTTTCTTGGCGGATACAACTAACAAACTCATCCGGTCTAATACTCGATAAGATAGCAATTGCCAATTTAGGGCCTACACCATTGACGCGTATTAATGCACGGAATAAGGCGCGCTCTTCAAGTGCTAAAAATCCGTATAAAATAAACGCATCTTCTCGCACCAATGTATGAATATGTAAACTAACCGGTCCATCAATCGCCTCAACTTCAAAAAAAGAAGGCAATGAAATATCAACATCATATCCAACCCCTGCAACATCAAGCACAAGCTTTCCGGGTTGTCGTTTATCAATTACTTCACCTTTAAGCCAACCTATCATATGCATTTACTCCTAAATAAATTACTTTGTTTCGCGTGACTATGACAAATGGCAACTGCTAATGCATCCGAGGCATCGATTTGAGGCGCCTTTGAAAGCATCAGCAAACGCATGACCATTTGTTTTACCTGCTCTTTATCCGCAGCACCATAGCCTGCAACAGCTTTTTTTACTTCTCTCGGTGAATATTCAGCCACAGCTAACACTGGGGAGGCTGCAGCAACCATTGCCACACCTCGAGCATGTCCTAATTTAAGCGCTGTATTGACGTTTTGATGCATAAAAACTTGCTCTACAGCCACTTCGTCTGGTTTAAACGCCGCCATAATCTGCCGAATACCATCAAAAATATCCAGCAGACGTCCGCTTAAGCCTGTATCTGTTGTGGTTCGAATACATCCACTATCAATGTATTTTATCTCATTCCCAATACTTCGAATTAATCCATACCCTGTAATACGCGATCCGGGGTCAATCCCTAGTATAACCGTCACACATAAATCCTTCGTTTTATACTCGATCAGGGTGCGATTCTTTCAAAACAAAGAGCACCAGCAATAGATTAATTAAATAACTTAACGGCATAATAAGCAAGCCTTTCAGGTACCCTTGAAGGCCATATACAGACACACCATCAATTACAGAAAAATCGCCAAAGTGATGTAGTACCACACCAACCAATGGTTGAAAAACCGCGGCACCAATAACAACCGATAAATTATTAAACCCACAGGCTGTGCCAACTAAGCTGGGATCATTATTATCTTTAACCACGGCAAAACTAACTGTTTGACCGGTTGCACCTAAGCCCATTAAAAACAAAATAAAATACATTGTATGCATTGAAATACCAGGCACATACAAGACGCATGTCGTTGCAAACAACCCAAGTGATGCGCTAAGTCCAAGAATAAGTCGTCTGCTATTTAATTTATCACTCATCCAGCCAAACATAGGGCTCCCAAGCCCAATAGCAAGCCAAATCATACTGCACATTGTTGATGCGGATAATAAGCCAATATTAAACTTAACTTGAAGATAAGGAATCCCCCAAAGCCCTGCAAAAACAGCAATGGGTGTCCAAATTGTGCAGGCATATGCACCGGTTATCCAGGTATATTTTCTGCCACAAACCGCCCGCAAACGCTTCCATTCTTCTCTAAAACTTTCTTTTGGCATGGCTTGTGTTGGCTGATCAGGGTAATCACGAATAAATATCCAAAATAAAATAGCCAGGAAGAAACCAATCCCTCCCAAAATAAAACTCGCTTCACGCCATCCTACAGCGTTAATAAGCATTGCCAATGGGCGCTCACCAAACATAGCCCCGACAGAACTCATAAATTGTGCGGTACCTGCAAGAATTGCAAAATAGGTGGGTGGAAACCAGCGCGATAAAAGCACCAAAGCACCAATAAATGAAAATGCCGAACCAAAACCTATCATAAAACGCCCAGCCGCAGCTGTTACTATACTGCTGGTTAAAGCAAAAAATATGGATCCTGTTGCACAAAAAAACAAGGCCGCTGTCATCAGCTTACGTGGCCCATATCTATCAAATAATAATCCTGCCGGTAATTGCATGGGCGCATAAGCATAGAAATAAAAAGCAGAAATCATTCCAAAGCCACTTGCCGATACACCAAACGTCTTCATCATTGGGGCAGCCATAACACTAGGGGCCACTTGCAAAATAAACTCATACAAATAAAAAGCGGTTGCTAATAAGAAAATAAAATAAGCTGTTGATTTTTTATGCGTTTCAGAGAAAGTTACATTTGTGCTCAAGACATCACCACAGATTTTTAAAAAAAACCATTACACCTTAATACAAAATTACTTGTCAATAAGAAGGGTAAATTCAGAACATCTTTTCAGGTATTTTACACAGCTCCCACCAAGAATACGCTTGCAGTTTTTTCTATTTTAATGCATCATAAGGGCCTTCTGCGTTCTGTATTTATATTTTTGAGAAACCAATTAAATGGCAAAAGAAGATCACATTGAAATGGCCGGCACGGTCATTGACACACTGCCCAACACAAAATTTCGCGTTGAACTTGAAAACGGGCATATTATTACAGCCCATATCTCAGGTCGAATGCGCAAAAACTATATTCGTATATTAACCGGCGACAGCGTTAAAGTTGAATTAACGCCTTACGATTTAAGCAAAGGCCGCATCATTTTCCGGGATAAAAACTAAATTATTAAATTCAATTTAATAATTTAAATCTGCCCACATTTTCAAAAAAGAAGCATTTCCTCTCCCTGCTTGCCCCGCTTCATGCGGGGTATCCAGATAAATTATCTATTTAAACCACTGGATGCCCCGGACAAGCCCGAGCAAGTAGAGGCTGAGGGTAAACTAACTACCAGCAACCATCATTTCTTCTATTAATATCGAGCCACAACGCGTTGCGTTTGAAGGATCTCTGTCCGTTCCAACCCCAATAATGCGCTGAAACATTTCTTTAAGATTGCCTGCAACCGTCACACCGTCTACAGGATACTGAATTTTTCCATCCTCGACCCAAAAGCCTGAAGCACCCCGTGAATAGTCTCCTGTCATAGCATTCACGCCTTGGCCCATAAGCTCTGTTACTAACAAACCTCGATTCATGGTTTGAAGTAAATTATTTAAATCACCGGCTGTTGGCTCAACCGTTAAATTATGAACACCACTACTATTTGCTGTTGTTTTTAAGCCTAACTTTCTTGCAGAATAGCTGCCTAAAACATACTGCTGTAACACACCATCTTTAATCAACACATTCGGCCGAGTAATAATACCTTCACCATCAAACGGTGAACTACCCAAAGCACCTAATAGATGCGGCGCTTCAAATATATTAATATTATCAGGAAAAATAGCTTGTCCTAAACTATCCAATAAAAACGAATGCTTACGATATAAACTAGACCCACTCACTGCCTGAATAAACGATCCGATTAAACCACTTGCAACACGAGCAGAAAAAAGTACGGGAACTTTTTGTGTTTCTAATTGCTTAGGCGACAAACGAGCAATCGTTCGATTAGCCGCTAAAACAGCCAAATCATCCGAATTCATCAAATCACTGGCTTTTCGCGCCGTTGTATACGCATAATCCCGTTGCATACCACTGGCTTCTTCAGCAAGCAACGAACAACTTAAACTATGACGACTACCATCAATAATGCCTGTAAAACCACGGGTATTTGCATAGCCATGACAAAAAGTATACGTGGAAATACTAACCCCATCTGAATTATGAATGCGTTTATCTACACCCAATGCTTTGGCTTCACAAACAACCGCCAACTCCCCTGCTGCCTCAGGTGTAATAGACCATGGATGCAGTAAATCTAATGCAGGGTAATACATATTAATTAAATCTACATCAGGCAAACCAAAACAAGGATCTTTTGCACTGACTTTTGCAATATCATAAGCTGCTGTCACCATTGCGTCTAAAGCAGCATCTGAGGTATCACTACTGGTAGCACTGCCTTTTTGCTGCCCAATATACACGGTAACGGCAATGCCCTTTTCTTCACTAAAAGCAACGGTTTCAACCTGCCCCATCCGTGCATCTACACCAAACCCTTGATCATGATTGACAGAAACAGCCGCATCCGTTGCGCCGTGAACACGTGCACGCTGTAAAATATCATCCATTCTTTGCTCTAATACGCGTTTTCGGTTGATCTGTTGGGACAAATTTTGCATGATAGTCCTAATTACTGAGTGGGTTAATTGCCTGCACATAAGGATACAAGATAAGCATGCTAAGGCAAACTAAAAAACCAACCACTTTAAGTTTTTATCTCTTTTTTTTGAGTTTTTTCTCACTGAGTTGTATACAATCTGCATACGCGAGTCACTGGGAAGAAGTAGCGCCAGGCATCGAATACCGTGATTTATCTCCTAACCCCATGACTCCCTGGGCCCATGTACACGTACTTCGTATTAATTTACGTGAACAAACACTCGATCTCGTGACCGCAAAAGACTTATCAAGACCTCATGCATCAGCCGAAGAAATGGCTGCGTATAGCCATGCATCAATTGCTATCAATGGTGGTTTTTTTGATGACAAATATCAGTCTCTTGGTTTGCGCATGGGGCATAAGCAGCAATATACCCCGCTTAAACCCATTAGTTGGTGGAGTGTTTTTTATACGATTAAAAACAAAGCTTATATTTCACGAGCCTCTCAATATACAGCAAAAAAACATGCTGTAAACTTTGCAGTCCAAAGTGGCCCAAGATTATTAATTAGTGGCAAAATCCCCAAGCTAAAAGATGGTGTTGCCGAACGCACAGCACTTGGTATCACACAAAAAGGGGCTGTGATTTTATTGGTAACAGAACATGCGGCAATGAGCACAACAACACTAGCCAAACTGATGAAAAGCTTTCCACTGTATTGTAAAGAAGCGTTAAATCTTGATGGCGGCAGCTCAAGTCAAATTTATGCCAACATTGGCTCTTTACATTTAAGTACGCGCGGTGCCCTGGGCGTTAGCGACGCGGTGGTCGTCAAAGCACACGAATAAATACACAACTTATCCACAAGATATACCCCGATTATACCCATACTTATCCTCTTGTTATTGTAACCAAAACACATTATATTGTAACAAACAGTGATTAAAACACTATATCTTGTGTTTTACTGGAATCTACACCCCTAATATTTTTATAACTTTAAACATTCCTGTGGAGGAACTATGGCCCAATTACTTGAACCTACAGACGAACTATCCCTTGAAAGCCCTGTCGAGTTCACAGTACATGCTCCTGGCACCCTGAAAACCATTAAGCGTAATGGTAAAGTCGCACCCTATGATGCAACAAAAATTCAAGTTGCTTTGAGTAAAGCCTTTATTGCCGTTGAAGGCGGAAGTGCTGCAAGCTCTGATCGTATTCACTATAATCTTGAACAACTAACCCAACAAATTACGAATGCATTTCATCGTCGCCTACCCAGTGGTGGCACCATTCATATTGAAGATATTCAAGATCAAGTCGAACTCGCGCTCATGCGCAGTGGTGATTACAAAGTGGCTCGCGCCTATGTTTTATATCGGGAAGAACGTCGCAAAGCACGTGACGCAGCACTCAAAGTAGAGCCTGTTAAAAGCGGCCCCACCCCACCACTGATTACCATGCCGAATGGCGATATTAAACCGCTTGATCTAGGACGCCTTAAAACACTCGTTAAAGAAGCTTGCTCTGATTTGAGCCATGTTGACAGTGCACCGATTCTTAAAGACGCTTTACGCAACTTATATCATCAAGCACATCTTAATGACGTGCATAAAGCACTCATCATGGCAGCACGTAGTCTCGTTGAAAAAGAGCCTAATTATACGTTTGTGAGCGCACGTTTACTGCTCAACAGCTTACGAACCGAGGCACTTAGTCAACTCGGGATGCAACAAGAAACAACGTGTGACGAAATGGCTGGCCTATATCAAGCATATTTTAAAAAATATTTAACACACGGTATTAATCAAGGCATTATTGATTCAACTCTTGCTGAATTTGATTTAGAAAAACTAGGCAAGGCACTACTGCCCAAACGGGATATGCAATTTACTTATTTAGGCCTACAGACTTTATATGACCGTTATTTTATTCACGAAAATAATACACGCTATGAACTCCCGCAAAGCTTTTTCATGCGTGTTGCTATGGGGCTTGCGTTAAGAGAACCTGCTAACCGAGATGACAAAGCCATTGAATTTTATCTACAACTCTCGTCATTTGACTACATGTCATCTACCCCAACGCTATTTAACGCTGGGACAGTAAGGCCTCAACTGTCTAGCTGTTACCTCACCACAGTGCCTGATCACCTGGACGGAATTTATGGTGCTATTCGAGATAATGCCTTACTCTCAAAATTTGCAGGTGGTCTTGGAAACGACTGGACACCTGTGCGTGCGATGGGCGCACACATTAAAGGTACTAATGGCCGCTCACAAGGCGTTGTTCCCTTCTTAAACGTTGCGGATGCAACCGCTGTTGCTGTTAATCAAGGCGGCAAACGTAAAGGGGCTGTGTGTGCTTACCTTGAATGCTGGCACAAAGACGTCGAAGAGTTTCTTGAGTTACGTAAAAACACAGGGGACGACAGACGCCGAACACATGACATGAATACCGCTCTTTGGATCCCAGATTTATTTATGGAGCGAGTTCACGCACAAGCTGACTGGACACTTTTCTCACCTGATGAAGCACCTGATTTACACGATGCCTATGGTGACGACTTTAGAAAGCTGTATCTTAAATATGAACAACAAGCAGCCCAAGGACAGCTTAAAAATAGTAAAAAACTGCCAGCAATTAAGCTTTGGCGAAAAATGCTCTCCATGCTATTTGAAACAGGGCATCCTTGGCTTACCTTTAAAGACACCTGTAACCTGCGTTCACCACAGCAACATACAGGCGTTATTCATAGCTCTAACTTATGTACTGAGATCACTCTCAATACATCTCAAGATGAAATTGCGGTCTGTAATTTAGGCAGCATCAACCTTCCTGCCCATATTATTAACGGAAAGCTCGATAAGAAAAAGCTTAAGAAAACCGTTCGAACAGCTGTACGTATGTTAGATAACGTCATCGATATTAATTATTACTCGGTACCACAAGCACGAAACTCAAACTTAAAGCATCGCCCTGTTGGCCTTGGTTTAATGGGATTTCAAGACGCTTTATATGCTATGGGTATTGATTATGCCTCTGACAAAGCAATTGCCTTTGCTGACAGCTCAATGGAATTAATTAGCTACTATACTATCGAAGCTTCTTCAGATTTAGCCAAAGAACGTGGGCACTATGCCACCTACGAAGGTTCACTCTGGAGTCAAGGTATTTTACCGATAGATTCTATCAAGCACGTTCAAAAAACACGAGGTGAGTACTTTAAACAAGATCAAAGCGCAACACTAGATTGGGAGTCACTTCGCATTAAAGTACGCACGCAAGGCATACGAAACTCAAATCTAATGGCCATCGCGCCTACAGCAACGATTTCTAATATTTGTGGCGTATCACAATCCATTGAGCCAACCTATCAAAACTTGTTTGTTAAATCGAACTTGTCTGGTGAGTTTACCGTGGTAAATCCTTATTTAATTGCTGATTTAAAAGCGCTTAATTTATGGGATGCTGTCATGGTCAATGACTTGAAATATTTTGATGGCAGCATTCAAAATATTAATCGCATTCCAGCGGAACTCAAAACACGGTATGCAACAGCTTTTGAAATAGATCCTAAATGGTTAATTGAAGCTGCATCTCGCCGGCAAAAATGGCTTGATCAAGCACAGTCTCTTAACATTTATATGGCCAAACCCTCAGGTAAAAAACTGGATGAGCTTTATAGAAACGCTTGGGTATCTGGCTTAAAAACAACCTATTACTTACGCAGTTTAGGTGCAAGTAATGCTGAAAAATCAACGCTCACGGATGGCGCACTCAATGCAGTTAAAGTTGAAGATACGGCCCCTAAAGCCTGTTCAATTCTTGACCCTGACTGTGACGCTTGTCAATAACATTATATCTTTTAGGAGAAGTTCATGAGCACTGTACTCGATAAATCAGAAGAAATAGTAACATCAGTAGGCGCAACCGGTTTAGAAGCACCTGAAATAGGCGCGGCTCGCGTTCAAGTAGATGATAAGAGAATTATTAATTGCCGGGCGGATTTAAATCAACTTGTTCCCTTTAAGTATAGCTGGGCTTGGGATAAATATTTAACAGCCTGTGCTAATCACTGGATGCCTAATGAAATTAGCATGAGTGCTGATTTAGCACTGTGGAACAGTCCTAATGGCCTCACCGAAGATGAGCGCCTGATTATCATGCGTAATTTAGGTTTTTTTTCAACGGCTGATTCACTTGTTGCGAATAATTTGGTGCTTGCCGTTTATCGCCATATCACCAACCCTGAATGCCGTCAGTATTTACTACGTCAAGCATTTGAAGAAGCGCTACATACCCATGCTTATCAATATATTATTGAAAGTCTCGGATTAGATGAAGCTGAAGTATTTAATATGTACAGGGAAATCCCATCTATTTCTACAAAAGCTGCTTGGGCCCTACCGTTTACCCAAAGCTTAGGCGATCCAACGTTCTCAACCGGAACACCTGAAGCCAACCAACGTTTGTTGCGTGATTTAATTGCTTTTTATGTGGTATTTGAAGGCATATTTTTCTATGTTGGGTTTACTCAAATCTTATCTATGGGTCGACGTAATAAGATGATTGGTACATCAGAGCAATTTCAATATATTTTACGCGATGAATCAATGCATATGAACTTTGGAATTGATGTAATTAACCAAATAAAAATCGAAAATCCTGAGCTTTGGACAGAAGCGTTTCAACAAGAAATGATCAAACTCGTACAAGACGGCGTTGAAATGGAATATCAATATGCCAAAGATACTATGCCACGTGGTATTTTAGGTATGAACGCTGAAATGTTCGAAGAGTATTTACACTTTATTGCTAACCGACGTCTTAATCAAATTGGCCTTGCTGATTTATATCCAGGCGCTGAAAATCCATTTCCATGGATGAGTGAAATGTTAGATTTGAAAAAAGAGAAAAACTTTTTTGAAACCCGTGTAATCGAATATCAAGCCGGTGGTACATTAAGCTGGGATGATGAAGAAAACTAAGCACCTAACTGCCTCGCATAAAGCGAGGCAGTTTTTTTAATTGTAAGCTAAAATTCAGCTGCTACTCATTAGCACTTTTATACGCATCTAAGTGATTGTCATCGTCCGTCAATAACTGTATTAATTTGGGATGCACAAATAATTTTTCTTTGCCTCTAGATATCTCTTGTAAAACCCCTATTTCACATAACTTCTTTAAATACGTGGAGGCCGTCTGACGACGGGCTAAACCAGAATCTATAATGCCACCACGAATTCAGACAACCTCTCTATAAGTTTAATTTCCTAAAGTGTAAACTTTGAATGAAATTGATGAGAGGAAACGATACATGTCAAAACGAGGCAAGAAATATACAGCTGATTTCAAGACAAAAGTGATTCTTGAGTTGTTAGAGGGTGAACAAACGTTAAATCAGATATGCTCAAAGCATGAGGTTATCCCCAAAAAAGTGAAAGAATGGAAGGCGACCTTTTTAGTTAATGCGAGTTTAGCCTTTAATGTTGAAAAAGCAGTATCTGGTTATAAACACACGATTAATGTGAAAGAAAAAGAAATTAATCAACTTCATCGTCAGCTAGGTAAACGCACAGCTGAACTAGAGTGGGCTTCAAAAAAGTTAAAGAGCTTGGGTTATAATGAAAGAAAAACGTTAATCGAATCCAAGCTTGATAACATGTCCGTTGTAAAACAGTGCGAATTATTAGGGCTTAATCGGAGTAGTTTCTACTACGAAAGCAAAGTTGATCATGAGCCTAAATTGAAGCTGCTTAAACTCGACTTTAGCCATTTATGCGGCTAGCGCAAGCTGGTAAAGCAAGAGGTTCTCGTATTCGCCTTCTATTTTTGGAAGTTCATCATTAATTGCGGACTTTGAAAAATACTTTTGTTTGCAAATTGAGCGCCTCACGACAACGATGATATCTGAGAAAGTGAGCTCCCCATTTTTGTCATACCATGAGGTTATTTCCTGTACCATCAGTTTTTTGGTTTCATCCATTTTGAGGGCAATCAAGGGGTCAAGTCCAATAATTGCTGTAAATTCCCATTAATTCGTCCTATTAATTTACTCTGTTAATTAAGCATTTTCATGCAATTGTACAACCCTTTTTTCCGCTTGATTAGCCCTGTTTTTATCGCGCTCAACGAGCCAATCAT
>JAHZKG010000020.1 GCA_022600515.1 Gammaproteobacteria bacterium | reverse complement strand
GGGAAGGTGCTTGTTTGGATAATGCAGTGGTTGAAAGGTTTTTTGGTGGTTTAAAAAATGAATGGCTTTTTAATATTTATCATTTAACACGAGATGGCATGAAAAAAGATGTTGAATCTTATATCCGCTATTACACCGGTACTAGGCTACATACAACGATTGGAGATGTTTTGCCAATTGAATTTGAAAATTCTAAAACAAATGTGTGTGGTTTAGGTTGACCAGGTCATTTTAATTAAATGGATTTTTAAACACGGTATCGGAGTAATGAAGTGCAAGCGTACTTATGCTTAATAAAGGCGCACGTTGGGTTTTTTGAAATAATATGCTGGTGTGTTAGAGTGAGCGAAATTAAACCTATATTTGAAGATGTAATCATGAGAATTAAGCAGAAACACACCGAGCCTGAAGCATTAAATCAGCCGGATGAATTATCAGCAGCTCGAGAATTATATATAGGTAATAAAAAGCTGGTTGAGTTAACCGTTGAAATGGATAAAGAAGAAGCATGGGAAGTATTTAATGCATTACCAGAGCATATTCTTCCACCATTACCTCATGGGTATCAATGGGCTCATGCCAAGGATAATTATTCTATTATCTGCAATGCGCTGTCGCCTAAGCATAATATATCACTGATTTTATATGGGCCAGACGCAACCCAAGGCCATATTAATTTCCTGTGTCAGGTGGATGGGGTCACAACGTATAGTTTTGCACACACAAAACCAAGCAATGAAATCGATAGAAAATATCCAATGAAAGAGGGTGACTATCGTGTGCCTGGGTATAATTACACAAATAAAAAATATAAACGACATGTCCAAGGGCATTTAATCGACCATATCGATACGATACACCAAGGCTCTAACTCATCAACATATGATGCACGTAATTATGTGCCAGAACCCCCTCAATATGAATGGGGGCTTGGTTACAGGCGTTGCAAAGTGGGCGTATTAAGAAAACAACCAGGTGGTGGCGCTTATGCGCAATATAATGTATATCCAGAGCATCCTATAAAAACAGCAGATGGAACCCCTGTACCTGAAGATGTACGATTTTATGCATATTCAAATGATTATGTGGCGCAAGCAGACATTGTACATGTTAAATTTGAAGAAGAGATGCAGCGCAAAAAAGGGGTTAAAGTGCTGGAGCATGCCGAGCAATTTAAGTCTAGTCTTGCTGCAGCTCCAGTAGTACAAACGTATGAAGCCGAGATGTCAGATCGCGACTTACGTCGTGAGGGAAGAAAAACCTGGAAGAAAATAAGTCAGATAGACGAAGGCGATATATTTTCACGTTTTAAAAACAAAGACAGGATGCTGTTTTCGTGTGCAGCAGGAGACCTGGAATTTGAGGCATCAAGTCGTCAACTTCGTACAGGTATTTCAGCTGAAGCGGATGAAACAACACGTAATTCTTTCCTAGCTCGCTCGCTTCATTTGGCGAAAAAATTGTGTGATCTAGATGGAGGATCGCCATTTAACAAAAAAGATAAAAAACTAGCCAGGACGTTTTTTAAAGGACAGAAGTCGGCTGAAATGCAAAAGCTTGAGGACGACTTTCGACAGTGCTCAACAGACGATGGTACCTCGCCATCACTGGGTGTTTATTAAATAAGAAAGCCGCGGTGGTTTTTTTTCCACCGCTTACGTGCCTAGGGCAAACTCTGAGATATTTTCAAAAAATATGATTGTAGCCATTTGTACCTGGTAGCATTGATTCCTCAAGCAGAATGAAAAACTTGACTTCGCCTACGAAAATAGATTTATTAATACCTAATACCTAATACCTAATACCCTTTCAAAATTAGAGCTGAAATATGGACGCACTTAAAGCACAAAAACATTCAACACGGCGCTTAAACCTCATGTATTTTTTGTGCTGGGTAGTCATACTACAGTTGGTCTGTTACTTTATGGGGCAGATAACACAGGCAAATCTGAGTGCATGGTATCATCCCCTGATTAAATCAACCCTTACGCCGCCTCCTATCACGTTTACTATTGTTTGGCCTGTTTTATATACACTGCTGGCAATTTTAGGTGCAATGATTTTTTCAAGAGAAACCCAATATTCCCAAAAGATAAAAGTCTTGTATTTGACGCAATTAATTTTAAATTACTCATGGACGCCTATCTTTTTTTATTTACACTGGGTTGGGATTGCTTTATTTGTTTTAAGCTGCATGGTTGCGATAACCACGGCTTTAATCATCGCGGGTTACGCTAAAAATAAAAAGATATTTTTTCTTTTAATGCCTTATCTCATTTGGATTATATTTGCGACATACCTCAATGCTATTATTTGGCTAAATATATGAAAATTATAGTATGCTGCTTTGTATACTATTTCATGCCTGTATTGGGGTTTGCCATGGATCATAATTTAATTGATTTTACACAACCTATTGAACATCACACACTCGTGTCCGATGCAACCGAGCGCGCAGCAGGTAAGTCATATGGCGCGTTCGATTTTCAAAATGGCATCAATGAAAAAAAACACTATTTTTTTGCTTACTTAGATCCTTTACCCAATGGTGCTGGTTTTGTGAGCGTGGATATTCCTATCGTTCTCGATCTCACAATGAACCAAAGTCTCTGCTTAGTTGCCAAAGGCTTACAGAAACAATCGAGTATATTCCAATTCATCATTAAAAATAAAACCTCAGCGCAGGCAGGTTTTACTTATACAAAAGCTTTCACGGTGGATGATAAGCAGCAGATGCTGCGCTTTGACTTACGTGATTTCATGGCATCTTACCGAGGAGAAATCCTTCCTGAAAAGCCGCCTTTAGATGGAAGTAACATACAGTCGATAGGTATTCGAATGGTCGGGCGAAATGGTCCGTCGCAAGAAATTCTTCAACAGGGCCTGTATGGTCTTGCACTCTATCAGCTCTTGATATGTCCAAGTTAAGTTATGATGCAGCAGCCATACAACACAAGGGTGTTTGGAATGCGTCGGGCGATATGGTGTATTGATATCCAGATAAACTTAAGACCGTACAAAGCATTTGCGTTGATTCTAAAATCATTTTTACGACATGAGCATCACAGTGGTACTGTGTACATAACATGAGATCTTCATCTAAAAAGAAAATATTCAATGCAAGTTAAACCACTGGATAAGAAACGCTGTCATCCCATATGAAAAACCACCCCAACAGATATCGGTAAATGTACTTGCAATAGGCAAGTCTTTAAAAACAGCAATACACGTCAAATTATAAACACCATATAGTGTTACACCTAACAATGCGCCATATAAAGCAGCGGGTAGCAAAGCATTCTGAGCAAGTGGGATAACAAACATTAAAAGACTCAGACTAAACAGCACATAAATAAGCAAAGCAGCCCACCAAATAGGTTGAAATTTCCCATCGATCAAACGCAGGCAAGGTGCATAGTGCTGAAAATAAGAATCATGTGCAATCAAGCGAAACCACATGATATCCATTGCAATAAAGATTAAAAGCGCAATGAAAAAAAATTGATATGTAGAAACATCAGATACGCATCACTTAAAATGAAATAATAAAAGAGTATAAGCAAATATTTTTTCTAAAAGAAATTTTAAAAAATACTCAAAAAAGCAGCTTTTAGCTTTGGATATTGGAAACTAAAGCCAGCATCCTCAAGTTTTTTGGGTGAAACTTTTTGCCTATTGAATCAAAAAATTATTTGTACCTGGCACCATTGATTATATCTCAAACTGTTAAAAAAAGTTCAGAGTGTCTTATTTAAAGCAAGTTGCTGTTATGTTAGAGTGAGCGAAATTAAACCTATATTTTAAGATATAACCATGATAATTGAGTATAAACACACAAAGCCCGAAGCATTAAATCAACCGGATGAATTATCAGCAGCTCGAGAATTATATAGAGAATAAAGAGCTGGTTGAGTTAATGGTCGAAATGGATGCCGAATAAGCATGAGGCATATTTAATGCTTTACCAGACCATATTCTCCCGCCATTACCTCATGGGTATCAATGGGTTCATGCCAATAATAATTATTCGATTATCTGCAATGCGTTGGCACCTAAGCATGATATATCGCTTATTTTATATGGGCCGGATCCAGTCAAAGGCTATATTAATTTTCTGTGCCAGGTTGATGGGGTAACAACGTATATCTTTGCGCACACAAAGCTAAGTAGAGCGAATACGATCAATAAAACGGCGAAGGATCCAATGCAAGAGGGGGGCTATTGGGTCCCAGGGTATGAGTATTCAACCAAAAAATTTGGTAGGCATGTTCAAGAGCATTTAATAGATCATCACGATACCATACGACATATGACGCACGCAATTATGCGCCAGAACCCCCTGAATATGAATGGGGGCTTGGTTACAGGTGCTGTAAAATGGCTGCATTAAGAAAACAACCAGGTGGTGGTGCTTATGCGCAATATAATGTATATCCAGAGCATCCCATGAAAACAAAAGATGGAACACCTGTACCTGAAGATGTGTGGTTTTATGCCTATATACCCATCGCTAATCGCGTTGCGAACTTAAGCTGAATATGATCAAATACCCGCATGAAGAAACGACTTACAGCACAAGAACGTGCAGACTTAATTATTCAGCATAAATCAGAGCGAGATGGTCGTATCCGCGACCGGATAAAAGCAGTCCTTCTTT
>JAHZKG010000019.1 GCA_022600515.1 Gammaproteobacteria bacterium | reverse complement strand
GGCGTTTAGTCCGAGATAGTCTGCGATTTTTTAACCAGCCCGAAGGGATGTTAGAAAATCTTTATGCAGGCGTAGAGTCATTGGGAGGACATTTTTCTTGGCGCGTTTAGCGCAAAAATGTCAGACGCAGGACAGTCGAGGCCAAAATACTTTCCGCGTTGACGAGTCTATTTCGGGGACTTGGATGTCTCGGAATCTATCACGAGGTAGCGGCACGCTTGACAAAGATTTCAACTACAAACATACGGAAGCCAAATAACAGCCTGATTGGAAAATCTAACAAAAAACCAGCATCTGCGATTGGCGTGCATAACACAAAAAAACTCCATGTTAGGGCAAGTGTAATGCTTCCTTTGGATATATTATGCATATGTATTAAATATGCGAGGTAAAGCACGAAAACCCCACTTAGAATGAGAAATTTTAATCCTGTCTCTAGGTGTGTTTTATGCTTCAGTTTAAATTTAATTTTTGATTTCAAGTGAGTAAGCATTTAGCATGTATCCGGCGGGTGAGCTGGCTTAACTTTTAGGTGAGTTCAGTTTGTTTGTTAGATGTTTTTTTACATAATCTAGTTTTAACAAACTGCATGCCTTTAAAAATAGGTCCAGACACACCGGTAGGAAAGTTAAGCGGCAAGTTCTCCGAAACATGTTCTATGACAGAATCAACACGAGACAACATATCATCAAGAATCGCCTCAGCGCGCTCAACAGAGTAATTAATGGATTTTGCGGTGTCTAAAAAATGCTGACGTTTTATCTGATCCCAATTAGACGTGGTTGTTTTTCCGGTTAGCGGCATGGCCATTGTGATTTCTTCGGGCTTTATTTGGTTTTGGGCCATCAGCGGATAACTGGAAGAAATATCATAGAGTGGGGTCAGCTGATACTTGCCTTCAGGTTTTATAAATAAACTAAAGTTTTTAGCGTGCCCATCGTTTGCAGCGAGTAACCAAAATAAAATTTGAGCGCAGTAAAATACATCTCGATCATGAATAGGATTTGCTGATCCAAGTAAAAAACGCATGATATGTTTGATGCCAGGGCCACCGTCTTTGGGATATTTTTTATGGTCAGAAAATCCTAATGCTTGGCAAACGCTTTCTTGAGGAAGGCGCATGAGCCAGCTTTTATCTTTTGAATATTGGCGATCAAAACGTTTAATGGCGAGTGCTTGGATGTCTTCGAAATGTAGCAGGTGAGATTTTGTAACAGGTAGACCAAAGGCTTCTGCTATTTTCAAACAAAGCCATTCGTTTTCTAGCTGATGAGCTGATGTCGTATTGGATAATTTTAAAATATGGCTCGTGGGGGTCTTGTCACGCGGTCTTGCCCAGGTATCGTTATGATACAAGAAAGCTGCTTTGTCTTGTGAGCCAGACACAGTGAGCCTAAACGTATCAAGGCCTGGTGCCATACCTAAGGGATAATTTTTAATATGACGGAGTCGATTTGCAATGTCAGCATCGTTTAGCGCTTCGAATCGTATTTTGTGATTAAACACAGGAATACGACCAGGTATTAGTTGTAATGCGCCGACACAGTCTTTACCAATGGCTGCAAGTAAATCAAAACTATGGCTACTTTTTGTTTTAAATTGCGCTTGTATGCGTGCTCTTGTTTTTGGGTTATCTGGTAATAAATTCTCAAAAAAAGACTGAACTTCCGGTGTTTTAAACGGTTTATTCAGTAGAGGCAGCGAGAGCGAGATAGGGCGCGCGCCAGGTGTTGCTAACCAAGCGGCTGTATACGTAAAAGTGAGTTTGCCTTGTGTTGTTTTTTTGAGTGAGCCAATTAGTCGGCCATTCATTAAGACAGTCAGGCTTTGATGCGTTTTTTTGGGGGTTACCATTCTTCATTCCATTGTGATTCTTTCGGTGTTTGTCCGTCTTTAGTGAGTATATTTATATCTAATTTAACAGCAGATAAAATTCTAAAGAGTGTGTCGAGCTTGGTTCCTTCAGGTCTTTTTTCGAATTCTGAAATGGTTTGTTGTTTGAGTCCAACCAACTTACCTACAGCTGCCTGGCTAAGTTTCAAGTTTTTCCTACGGTTTGCAACGAGTAGGGCTAGCTCTTTGGGTGAGCAAATAAACATAAGTATGAGCTTTTTCTTATTAACTGTTATGCTTAACAATAACGGTTCTATCGAGTGAAATCCAGATGTTACGCGTAACAGACTTAATATTTGATTATTCTGATAAATTATTACTTCATGATGTACATTTTTCAGTTAATCAAGGAGAGGTTTTACATGTCAAAGGCAAAAATGGTTCAGGCAAAACAACGCTACTGAAATTATTGGCTGGGCTGCTCCATCCTATTTCAGGCGATATTTTTTATGAGGGCGCGTTATGTTACGTCGGACATCAGCACGGTGTGAATGCTCGTTTGACACCGTATGAGCATGTACGTTTTGATTTAGGTGTTACAGATAAACACGTGTTAGATGAAACCCTCACGCGCTTAAATTTGAACGCAGTACGCGACATGCCTTGTGGGTTATTATCAGCAGGGCAAAAACGACGGGTGGGATTATTAAGATTATTGATTATGGACGCTAAATTATGGCTTTTAGATGAGCCTTTGGTTGGGTTAGATGCGGCAAGCATGTATTTATTAGGCTCGCTCATAGTGTTGCATTTAAAGCAAGCGGGCAGTGTGATTTTAACCTCTCACCAAGCGTTACCGTTTGATTTGGATGCAGGTGTGCTGCAGGAATTAAATTTATGATGTCATATCAAGCCATCATAGCGCGAGAAGTGATATTGCAATGGCGCACATTGCGTCGTATTGTGAATGCCGGGTTGTTTTTTTTAATGGTCTTGGTGCTTTTTCCCTTGGGGTTTGAAGCAAATCCTATATTGCTTAAAAAAATATTACCAGGACTGGTCTGGATTGCAGCATTGTTTTCTTTTTTTCTGGGCGCAGAGGCTATTTTTCAACAAGAAAATGAAGATGGTGTGTTAGAACAATGGCTATTGTCTGCTGTTCCGATGCATATGCGCATTCGAATTAAGCTGTGTATACATTGGCTGAGCTTAATTATTTTTCTGATGTGTGTATGCTTTTTAATTGCATTATTATTTGATTTAAACGGCATTGAGCTGGGTGTTTTAATTTTAAGTCTTGTATGTGGCACGCCAACGCTTTATGCCCTATGTGCTTTTTCAGCAGCGTTTGGCCTGGGTTTAAATAACCAAGGGCTCTTTAGTGCATTGATTGTTTTACCGCTCATGCTACCCGTGATAATTTTTGGTGGTGGGGTACTGACACTTGCAATACAAGGCTTGCCGGTGAGTGGACATTTGGCTTGGTTGCTAGCAATGTCGATTCTTTCATTTTGGGGGCTGCCGTATGCCATTTCAGCCGTTATTCGTATCGGTGTGGCTGACGTGAGCCGTTAGCAATGTTATGATAGACGTCTTTAAATTTGCTTGCATCAATGGAGTTATTCATGTTCGAAAAAATTCAGGTCCCTACAACGGGCGAGGCAATTACGGTTAATACGGATTGGTCTTTAAATGTTCCTAATCATCCCATTATTCCTTTTATTGAAGGGGACGGGATTGGGGTTGATGTAACACCGGCTATGCGTCATGTTGTTGATGCGGCAGTTGAAAAAGCCTATGGCGATACAAAAAAAATAGCCTGGATGGAAATTTATGCCGGTGAGAAAGCGACCAAGCAGTATAGCTCAGATGATTGGTTACCTGAAGAAACATTGAAAGCAATTAAAGAATATGTTGTTTCAATTAAAGGCCCGCTCACAACACCTGTTGGTGGTGGCATGCGTTCACTGAATGTCGCTATTCGCCAAAAATTAGATTTGTATACCTGCCTTAGACCCGTACGATATTTTGAAGGAACACCGAGCCCTCTAAAAGAGCCATGGAAAACAAACATGGTGATTTTCCGTGAAAACTCAGAAGATATTTATGCGGGTATAGAATGGCAAGCAGGGACATCAGAAGCAAAACAAGTGATTGATTTTCTACAAAACACAATGGATGTTAAAAAAATCAGATTCCCAGAGTACTGTGGTATAGGCATTAAACCTGTCTCTGAAGCAGGGACAACAAGGCTTGTGAAAGCAGCGATTCAGTATGCCATTGAGCAAGATAGAGCGTCAGTTACCTTGGTACATAAAGGCAATATTATGAAGTTTACGGAAGGTGCTTTTAAAGACTGGGGTTATCAAGTTGCGAAAGAACAATTTGGTGCGACACTGTATGAAGGTGGCCCTTGGATGGTGTTAAAAAATCCAAAAACAAACCGTAATATTATTATAAAAGATGTGATTGCGGATGCATTTTTACAACAAATTTTATTACGTCCTGAAGAATATGATGTGATTGCCACGTTGAATTTGAACGGAGATTATGTTTCAGATGCGCTTGCAGCGCAGGTGGGGGGCATTGGCATTGCACCTGGTGCAAACTTAGGGGATGGCATTGCTGTTTTTGAAGCAACACACGGAACAGCCCCTAAATATGCAGGGCTAGATAAAGTAAACCCAGGCTCACTTATTTTATCCGCTGAAATGATGTTACGGCATTTGGGGTGGCATGATGCAGCTGATTATATTATTCAAAGCATGGAAAAAGCGATTGCTGCAAAAACAGTGACCTATGATTTTGATCGCTTAATGTCAGGTGCTACATGCTTAAAATGCTCTGAATTTGCAAATGCAATGGTTCAGCATATGACCTAATGTTTTAAGCTGACTAGCAATTAAAGTAATTGTATCAAAAGCCGAGGAAATGTATTTTTTCGCGGCTTTTTTTTAATTTTTTAATTTTTAAGCGCTGATTTACTGGCGGAATTAGATTTCAAGGACTATAAAAAAGATAAGGGGATTTTGTTTATGCCAAGACAGATGCCACCAGATATTGAAGAAAAAGTTGTTAGAAAGGCATCGCTTGAATTGGCAATACAAACGCCAAAGCAGTACCAAGTGATTTTATACAATGATGATTACACACCGATGGCGTTTGTTGTTGATGTGATACAGCGTATTTTTCATTTGAAAGAAGATGTTGCTGTACGTTTGATGATACAAGTACATGAAGAAGGACGAGCTGTTTGCGGTGTATTCACCCATGATGTAGCCGAAACCATGGTGGGGTTGGTTAATGGGTATGCCAGGTTAAATCAGTATCCGTTGTTGTGTGAAATGGAGGCTGTCTAAATCTGGATATAGTCAGATAGGAGCAATAATCATGCTAAATAAAGAGCTTGAGTTCACGTTAAATCTGGCCTTTAAAGAGGCTCGAGAAAAACGTCATGAATTTATGACGGTTGAGCATCTGCTTCTTTCATTATTAGATAATCCAGCTGCAGGTAACGTATTGCAAGCATGTGATACGGATCTTGAAACTTTGCGTGCGGATTTAATCGAGTTTATTGATGAAACAACACCTAAGATTCCAGAAGGCGAGTTAGAGCGTGAAACGCAACCAACACTTGGGTTTCAGCGCGTATTGCAGCGAGCGGTATTTCACGTGCAATCTGCCGGTAAAACAGAAGTTAGTGGTGCCAATGTACTCGCCGCTATTTTTAGTGAACAAGAAAGCCAAGCGGTTTATTTTTTAAGACGAGAAAATATTACACGACTCGATGTGATTAATTATATCTCCCACGGTATTTCAAAACAGCAAAACCAGCATTTCAATGATCATATTAATCCTGGGTTTGATGAAGAGATGATGGGAGGAGAAGCAAAAGAATCTCCTTTAGATAGTTATTGTATGAACCTGAATAAACGCGCGAAAGCAGGAAAGATAGATCCACTGATTGGACGAAATGAAGAGTTATTACGTAGCATACAAGTGCTGTGTCGCCGTAGAAAAAATAATCCTTTATTGGTCGGTGAGGCAGGGGTTGGAAAAACAGCCATTGCAGAAGGCCTTGCTCGGCGCATTGTCGATCATGAAGTGCCAGAAGCAATTCAACATTGTGTGGTTTATGCCTTAGATTTAGGGGCATTGCTAGCAGGCACTAAGTACCGAGGAGATTTTGAAAAACGGTTAAAATCAGTCTTAAAGCAACTCAGTGAGCAAGATGGCGGCATTTTATTTATTGATGAAATCCATACCATTATTGGTGCAGGTGCTGCATCAGGCGGTGTCATGGATGCCTCTAATTTAATTAAACCACTGCTTGCCAATGGTGAGTTGAAATGTATGGGCTCAACGACCTATCAAGAATATCGAGGTATTTTTGAGAAAGACAGAGCACTCGCAAGACGCTTCCAAAAAATTGATGTAGCGGAACCAACGATTGAGGAAACGTTTGATATTCTAAAAGGCTTAAGATCGCGTCTTGAAGAGCATCATGGGGTTAAATTTTCAGTGCCTTCTTTACGTGCAGCCGCTGAATTAGCCGCAAAACATATTCATGAACGCTTTTTACCCGACAAAGCAATTGATGTGGTGGATGAAGCGGGTGCGTATCAAAACTTATTAACGGCTTCAAAACGTAAAAAAATCATCAGCGTCACAGAAATAGAAGAAGTGGTTGCGAAAATTGCTCGCATCCCCGTGACGAAAATCTCTACACGTGATAAAGACGTCTTACGACATTTAGAGCGTGATTTAAAGCTTTTAGTGTACGGGCAAGGCGAGGCAATTACAGCGCTGTCATCTGCTGTTTGTTTAGCACGCTCAGGGCTTAGGGAAGCCACCAAACCCATCGGTAGCTTTTTATTTACAGGACCAACCGGTGTCGGGAAAACAGAAGTAACACGCCAGCTAGCCAATGTTTTGGGGGTGGATTTATTACGGTTCGATATGTCTGAATATATGGAAAAACACACGGTATCCCGCTTAATTGGGGCACCACCGGGATATGTGGGATATGACCAAGGCGGTTTATTAACAGAGGCAGTTAATAAACATCCACATGCTGTATTATTATTAGATGAAATTGAAAAAGCGCATCCAGATGTATTTAATTTGCTGTTACAAATTATGGACCATGGAACGCTGACAGATACAAATGGACGCGCTGTTGATTTTAGACATGTGATTTTAGTGATGACAAGTAACGTCGGTGCACAAGAAATCAGTCGAAATTCAATTGGGTTTTCTGAGCAAGATAACCAAACAGATGGAAACGAAGTGTTGAAACGGCAGTTTACACCGGAATTCAGAAATCGGTTAGACGCCGTGATTAATTTCTCTATGTTAGATACGCATACGATAGGATTAATCGTTGATAAGTTTATTATTGAGCTTGAAGAGCAATTAGGTCAAAAAAACGTATCATTAACCGTTGATAAGAAAGCACGCGCATGGCTTGTATCAAACGGCTATGATAAAAATATGGGCGCACGTCCAATGGCGCGTTTAATTCAAGATGAAATAAAACAACCGCTTGCCGAAGAGCTATTGTTTGGAAAACTAGCAAAAGGCGGTCATGCGTTGTTGACCCTTAAGGATGGAAAACTGCACTTTGATACGTATGATTACCGTGAAGGCGTGTGCTAGCACGCCCTAGTACATCGATACCAATTTGCAGTGGGTCTATTTACCCTACGTACCGTGCTTTATGCGCGGTATTCAGTTAAATAATTCTCAATGCAATTATTTTAAAAACAGACCATAGCGATCTAATTTAGTTCTATAATGTGATTGATCTTAGGTTTTATGGGGTTAGCGTTATGACGTTAGAGGAAATTACAGAACATGTAGCTGCTTTACAGGCAGACACAGTACCGCCCGCAGAAGACAGCTTACAGGCAAGAGTGCAGCATGGCGTACACATGTGTTGACTGCGCTAAGTGGTATTGTCGAGGCGCATGGTTCAGGTGATGAGGCCACCCAACGTGCTTTCTGTGGTTTTTTAAAAAGCGAGCGTGAATTTGTTAAGCTGTACACCGCATATCCTAACTCAGAGATTACAGCGCTTTTGATAGCAATTGCTGAAGAGAGCACTAATTTTCTGATGAAAAATCATCAAGAAGCGATGTCTCTCAAAGATGACACGGAATTATTATCAGATGTTCAAGCGATGCCTGAAGAAGAGAGGCGTCAGTTACTCACGCAGCCTAACAAGGTGCTGCAGCAGCGAGTTCAGGGGCAATGCGTAGAGAGGCTTTATCAGGGGCTATGCAGGGGCATGATGTACTGCTGAGTCAAATCATAATCGGTGAGGCATAAAAAACAGCACTGATTGAGGCTAGTAAGACGGCGTTTGAGCAAGCCAAAAAAGAATTACTTCAGGCAATAGAAGGCGGCAGTTATCGAAGATGTGACACACTAGCCATCTCAAGTACGTTATTTGCTTTACTGAATGTCTCTTTTCAGATTAACTCTCTAATTGACTTGAATGTATTAGTACAGGCTTCACCTGATGTGATACCGTCATTTTTAGAAAGTTCCAAGATTAAAGAAGAGATTATGCGGTATCTCCGAACCCCGAGGATCTCGTGATGTTTATTATCGGCACGCCGATTGAAAAGCTTCCTGTGTTTTTGAAAGGGTTAAAAGCAGAAATATTAGCTCGGCTTCAATCCCCCGAAGATTTAGCGACGCTTTTAATTAGCCTAGAAGGGGAGAAGCTCCAGCTCACATTCAAAGTATTTAAAGATAAAATTCAATCCCCTCATGACTTTGGATTAATGATAGGCTATCTATCACCCGCGCAGAGAGGAAGTATTGTTGCTTGTTTAGAAACAGACGATTTATCTAAAATTATTGACGTGGCGCGTGATTTTAGTCTTATCATGGCGTACGCATTACCCGAACAGCGAAAAAATATCTTTGATGCTATAAAAAAAGATTTGCCTGGGTTAATAAAATCAGCTCATGACTTTAAGCTTGTCATGGAGCACTTATCCGAGGATCAACGCCAAGAAGTTATTGCTACTTTAACAAGAGAAAATCTGGTTGATTTTATTAAACCAAGGCATGAATTTAAGCCACCCCTAAATCCCTTTTTTTATATCGGATATCTACTTAATTTGCCATTAAATTTGGTAGTAATATGTGTTTCAGCTGTTATATCGCTTTTGTACCCTGAGCCCCAGGACAGTTCTTCAGCTGAATGCATTCAATTTATTGAGCTCTTTAACGATGTCATGCAATACTTATCATCCAAACAGCGCCAAGAAATGATTGAGGATACAAAGGAAGATTTAGTTAGGCTCATTAGTGCAACTCAAAGCCAGAATACTGCAGCGCTAAACTTTCATTCCACCATGGAAAAATTATTGCCCGATGAACGCCAAGAGAGCATCAATGCTTTTACACGAGCAGATTTACTTGGCTTCATTCAATCAACTGAGGATTTTGGATATCTCATAAAATATATGCTAGCAGACCAAGTCCAAGGCATTGTGGCTGATGTAAAAGAAAAACTAGTCGGATTTATTCAATCGGCTGACAGCCTTAAGCACGTTTTGGAATACGTACCAGTCGAGCAACGAAACAAATTTATTACAGAGCACGTATTGCCGCACCAAGTATTTATTATGTCTGATTTATCACTGGATGAATGTTTGACGTTTGCTGCGCCTATAGACGAATATTTAGCCGTACCACCTCAAGAGCCACATTTAGCACTGGAAGAACCCTTATTATCACTGACTGGCAGGGATAATAAGCGCCTGATAAAAGCAAGCCCGATCTAGTATCTGATAACACACCATAGGAAAATCGTCAAGGCATTTTAGGGATAACATCTTAGCATGTCTGCGTCGTGGTCTTCTTTTTCTTCCGTCCGTTCATCATCATGTGCTGGTAGCCCTGCACGGGGTGTATGAGAAAAAAAAGAGAATCTTGTATGGAAATCTTCTTGGAACGTATCGCCGCTAGTTTCTAACTGACTAATAAGCAGAGGAGTATCCAGAGGATTTGCTACTTTTGAAAAGTCAGTGATAGATTGTACCAGAGATAATTTATCTAGATAACGAGAGAATTTAGGTTTTTCATGCATCGTCAAGAGCTTACCAATAAAACCAAGAGCACGTGCAAATGCTATGGCTTTAAATTGGATTTTTTTAGCAAGTTCTGCTTGACTGCTTTCTATTTTCCATATTTCATCGGGTGATAAAAAAAGGGCTTCGTTGGCTTTTGGTAGGGTAGCGTCTTTGTCCAGTAATGCTTG
>JAHZKG010000018.1 GCA_022600515.1 Gammaproteobacteria bacterium | reverse complement strand
TAATTTCCGTAGAAGATGGTTTCCGTGAGTCGACGGCAAGCTGGGAAGAACTGCTGATAGGACTGAAGCAACGAGGGCTTGAGTATTCACCAAAATTAGCAATTGGTGGTGGCGCTTTAGGTTTTTAGAACGCACTGAATAAGGTGTATCCATCATGCGAACATCTACGCTGTTGGGTTCATAAAACGGCAAACATACTGAATAAAGTAGCGAAATCAGTACAGCCAAAAATCAAAGCAGCTTTGCATGAAATATGGATGGCTGAAACAAAAGAAGATGCCAATAAAGCATTTGATAATGCCATTGAACGATTTGAAGAAAAATATACGAAAGCGATGGGTTGTTTAAAAAAAGACAGGAATGAAATGCTGGCTTTTTATGATTTTCCTGCCGAACATTGGACTCACATTCGAACAGGCAATCCGATAGAATCGGCCTTTGCTACCGTACGCTTAAGAAGTAAGAAGAGTCGAAATTGTAGCTCACGGGATACAACGCTAACCATGGTATTTAAATTGTTAGAGTCATCACAGAAACGATGGATAAAAATTAAGAAATTTGCTTTGTTAATACTTGTGATTAATAACGTCAAATTTCAAGATAGGGTTCAAATAGAGGAGCAACTCAACAGGAAGGCCGCCTAATGCCATACACCACATTTGACTAGAGCTCATTTAGCCTCTGCATACTCAACATGATGGTCAGCTAAATTGATACCAGCAATTAAATTGACTCGTTTTTGACAAGCAGTCATTTTCTCAGGTTTTGGAGCCCCTTTTGCTATCCAATTATAGGCCAACTTCGTTTGATGTTGAGGATGCGATGCATCTCAAAAATAGACTGCTTCGTCCTTGGCCTCGTCTGCTTTTGCAGGTATGCCATGCGGTTTTTTATAACGAAAACCGTTCGCTTGTAACCATTTGGTCATCCCACTTCGCGTATAGGTTAGGTTGAACTCGGATTTAACATAAGCACAAATCTATTTGACATAAAGATAAGTTGTTTCACGAAGATGGGCTTTCAATCGTGCCGAGTCTTTTAAAATGATGCGGCTTACGCTTCCACCATTTTTAGGGGCTAATTGATTCTTAAGAAAATAATTACTCACGTGGCGTCGAATTGTTCCATCATCAAGTAATAGTATTGCAGCTACTTTCGTATAACTGTAGCCTTTGTCATAAAGAAGGGCTGCTTTTATTCGGTCACAAATACACTTATCTCGCTCTGATTTATACTGAATAATTAAGTCTGTATGTTCTTGTGCTGTAAGTCGTTTGTACATGCGAGTATTTGATCATATTTAGCTTAAGTTCGCAACGCCATTAGCGTTGGGTATAGACAGGCCATGATCGGCTGTGGTGTGACTAATAAAATGACATCGCTCGGCATGCCGGTAAGCTATAGATCTGCCTGAATTTTAAATATTTCTAAGAAGTTAGGGTTAGGAAACAAAGCCAAAATAAGGTAATATGATGCAGTAACGATGGTTCATAAAAATAAGGATAGCATGAAATTCTTAATCGCAGGTGGTACAGGATTTATCGGTACTTATCTGGCTGACTACCTTGCAGAACATGGCCATAAAGTATTGCAGTTGACTCGCTCACTAAAAAAAGCGAAAAGTTCTCGTCATACCCTATATTGGGATGGCGAGAATGTGCCTGATAATCTTCAGCCCGATGTTATTATTAATCTTTGTGGTTTAAATATTAGTGATAAAAGGTGGTCTAAAACAACAAAAAAAGAGTTAATTGATAGTCGGGTGATACCTACTAGAGGTATTGTTAGTTTTATAAAGCAATATGACAAAAAAAAACCAATACTCATTAATTCAAGTGCTATTGGTTTTTATCCAAGTTGTACTGATGTACAAACAGAGCATACTGATGAACCTTCTCAGCCATTATTTTCAAAGTATTTAGTGGAGCAGTGGGAGGCAGAAGCAAGAGATGCTTTACAATATCAAACAATTGTTGTTTGCTTAAGATTTGGTGTTGTCTTAGGAACAAATGGGGGAATGCTAAAAAAGTTATTTCCGAGTTATCGATGGGGGCTTGGTGTAATTTTAGGAGACAGCTCTAAATTTTTGAGCTGGGTTCATATTGAAGATTTATGTCGGGCGGTTTTGTACGTTATTTCTATAGATAAGAAACAACCTGTCTATAATATAACTTCTCCTATACCATGCACGAAACGCGACTTTTCAGAAATGCTAGCATCCGTCTGTAAAAAGCCTTGCTTTTTAAGTTTCCCAGAATATATCGTGCGATTTTTATTCGGTGAAATGGGACAAGAATTACTATTGTCTGATCAGCAAATTATTCCTCAACATTTGTTAGAAGCTGGATTTGAATTTAAATATGAAACCATTCAAGCTGCATTAGAGCAGTTGTTAGAAAACAATAAAAATAATATGGGTAGGTAGTCTTTTGAAGCGTGATTTAACAGAAATCTCAGGCGGTACTGCCACTACATCGACTACAGCCTATGAGCTTTTAGTTGATTTTAAGCGATTATTGTTGAGTATTCAGGCTGCTTCTGCGGCTGTGATTCAGCAAAAAGAGCAGTTGAATGAAATTAACTATTTTCCTGTTTCAGATAAAGATACAGGCAATAATCTTGCGAGCACTTTGCAGGGTATTCAAGAAATACCGTTTCAAAAATACTCTATCGCTGAAGTATTAAGTCTTGTTTCCGAATCGGTTTTCGAGAGAGCTTCTGGAAATTCAGGGGTTATTTTTTCGATATGGATGACAGGCATTGAAACATATCCGTTGCATAAAACCATGTTAACGTTGCAAGATATATACTCATTAATTTCTCAAGGAGTGGATTATTTGTCTAGCAATATGGAGGGGATTCAACCCGGTACAATGGTGAGTTTTCTTCAAAACTTTTCCAGGTTAGTCTCGCAAGCTAAGAAAGCGCCTGATATTGATGAAGTCATCCATACCTGTCTGATGCAAACTCAACATGAAAACCCTGTGTTGAAAGTGCATGGTGTCGTCGATGCAGGTGCATTCGGTGTTGCTATTTTTTTGAGACACTTATTTAAAGGGTTATTTGTAAAAGAAATTTTGAATGTGTCAGAAAAGTCATATCATTCATATATTACACCAGACGATGTGGGTCATCAAAACGTCGTTGAAAAACCAGTTTATCGATATTGCACACAAGCGCAAATAGAAATAACGGATGTTGATTTTGACAGCCAATTTTTGAAGTTAAAAAATCTTTTAGAGCAGTTTGGGGACTGTGATTTACTGGTCAAAAGAAAGCAGAAAGTCCACTTTCACTTACATACGAATACACCTCAAAAGCTTTTTGCTCACTTGTATGAAATGGGTCGGGTCACACAGCCTAAAATAGAAGATATTTTAAGGCAATATCAGGCATCTCATGCTCATGCGCCAATCGCTCTTGTGACGGATTCTTCGGCCGATATGGATAAGCAATTGATGGAAAAATATCAAGTGCATCTTTTACCTTTAGCGCTGTCATTTGATAATCATGAAGCTCTCGATCCATATATGGTTGAAAAGGAGTCTTTTTATGATAAAATTGACCGGTTTTCGGTCTATCCTAAAACAGCGTCACCTCATCTTAAAAAAACATATACATTACTGACATACTTGGAAAAGTATTACGATAAGATTTTAGTCATTACGATTTCATCTAAAATGAGTGCTTCTTATCAAAGTCTTGTGAGTCTTTCCAAAAGACTATCCAAAGTTTTTGTATTGGATTCATTAACCAATTCAGGGGCCCATGGATTTTTAGTGAATAAAGCCGCTGAGTTGATTCATGAAAAGTATTCATTTGATGATGTTTTTAAAAAGCTTGATGCATATCGTAAACAAGTTTCTATTTTTGTGGCTGTAAATTCAGTATCATCAATGGTGCGCTCCGGAAGAGTGGCGGGATTGAAAGCTCGATTATTAAAGGCTGGGAAACCCAAGCTCATTATTACCATTGATTCGAAAGGAAAAAGTAGGGTATGTAAAACGCTTTTTCATCAAAATGATATCATTGAGTGTTTGGTTCAAAAAATTGCTAAAATTTATCAACAAAAGCCTTTTAAACGCTATTGTGTCTTGCATGTCGGTGATGCGCCACTAGCCGATTATGTTGTAGAAAAGCTGTCCAGAATTATTCAAATGCAACCAATTTTTGTTGACAGTGTCTCATCTGTTATTGGTGTGCACGCGGGTAAAGGGGCTGTAGCTATAGCATTCGATACAGGAGATTAAGATGCTTTTTATGTTTGCTTTGTTTATTAGTATGGGGGTGATGTTATGTGCTTGGTTTGTTTATTTATATACTAAAAACCCTGGAGTTGTAGACGTTTTTTGGGCGACAGCAATATTTTGTGTAGGGTTGTTGTATGTGAATTCTGTGCCTGTGGCACCGAAGCTGTTTATGCCACAGGTCTTATTATTTTTATGGGCGATGAGGCTATCATTATTTTTGTGGGTAACACGCGTAGCTGTTGGAAAAGTTGAAATGCGCTATCAGAAAGTTCGTCATTATAGCAAAAGTAAATCCCTTAGTTTTTTATATCATTTTTTATTTCAGGCTGTATTGGCCTGGGTTATTGCGCTTCCTTTTTATTTTATGACTCAGGTTGTATCCTTTGGCTTATTGCAGTATGTTGCAGCTTTACTGGTAATCATGGGTATTATTGGTGAAACAGTTGCGGATATGACACTGTATCGTTTTGCAAAGCAACAAACAGGGCAAGTGTGCCAAGTAGGATTATGGTGTTATTCGAGGCATCCTAATTATTTTTTTGAGTGCTTAGTGTGGTTTGGATTTTCCTTAATGGGGGCTATGAGCCTTCAATCTTTACTGAGTTTTCTTTCGGTAATAACGCTTTTTTGTATTATGTGGTTTATCACAATCCCTATTACCGAGCAGCAATCTGTTGAGCGTCGAGGATCGCAATATAAAGATTATCAAAAGCATGTGTCCTGTTTTTTTCCTGGGGTTAGGCGATAAATATGATTTATGTTGCAAGAGGGTTTACCCATGAATTTGATTTAAAATCAATCTGTAAATCGCTAAATTATCTGGGGTTATCCTTGAGGAATATAAATATATGTTGACCGTTAAAGTTTTTTTTATTGCGCTGGTTGTCTTTTTAGTCACAGATATGATTTGGCTAGGCTTTATTGCTAAAGAATTATATTTTGGGCATTATTCACCATGGCTTCGCCTGGTGCAAAACGAGCTGCAACCGATATGGTGGTCAGCAATTGCTGTTTATATTTTGTTTGCACTGAGTCTGATTATTTTTATTTTTCCACTCGCACACAGCAGTATTTTATGTGTTATTGGCTATGGTGCACTTTTTGGTTTGATTGTTTATGGGGTTTATGATTTTACTTGTTTAGCCATTTTTAAAGATTGGCCAGTAAAAATGGCTTTTATTGATATTGCTTGGGGTACTTTTTTATATGGTTGGAGCTCGATGCTAACCTTTTTTATAGTTCACCGTATTTTACTGTGAATCATGATGTGAAGCGAATTAAATCTATTGTTTTTAGTCTTTTGTTGATCGGTCAGTCTGCAGCTTTTGCTTTCCCTATCGATCGTGTGGTTGTTTTTGGAGATAGCTTATCGGACATCGGTAATTTATATCAATATATGAATGCTCAAATCCCGATGTCTCCTCCTTATTATCAGGGGCGTTTTTCTGATGGTCCCGTATGGGTTGAGTTAGTTACAGAGGATTTATCAAAATATAATCCTCATATTCATATGGAAAATTATGCTTTTGGTGGGGCCTCTGTGCTCCAAGAAGACGATTTTGCCCCAGGTGCTTATTTGAGTTTGCGATCCCAAGTTGATGCTTTTATTGAAACACATGCTCTTTTTGATAATCAGGAGACGCTATATATTATATTGATGGGAGCTAATGATTATATTGATTTAGATGACAATCAAGTGATATCAGAGCATATCGACAACGTTATCTCTGAAATCAACGATCAAGCCTCAAGACTGGCTAAACGCGGTGCTAAATTTATTTTAATTGGAAACTTACCTGATCTGGGTCGCTCGCCTTTAGCTCAAGAACTTGATTCAGAGCAAGTGCTAAGTGAAATTACAGCCGAACATAATGTAAAAATAAAACATAAAATTGAACACCTGAAAGTGGAATATCCTGATGCCCGTTGGATTTTTTTTGATATAAATCATTTTTTTACGGATGCTTTTTATCACCCTGACAAATATAACTTTAAATATACAAAAACACCGTGTTATGGATTAGGTGAGGATGAGAATCTGGCAGGAGTAGATCCAGTACTATCTTTTGCATCTCATCCCCGATTTTTAAAGATTAAAGCACATAACTGTGATTCATATTTATTTTTTGATATTGTGCATCCAACGAGAAGAGGACATGCATTTACAGCCTCTTTAGCGCTGACAGCCATAAAAGAAGCGATTGGTATGTGTGTACGGTGTGCTTCCGGTGACAGCGGTATGACAGACTCTATTTAAGTTGCTAAATTCGAACCTGTTTTAATACTCTTAACGAAAGGAGCAAGATTTAATGCGCGCTCTTAACGAAGGCCTCTCTCAAAAAAAGAGGGATAAAAATTGGCTCTTTCGCACATCTGTATAAATAGATATAGTAATTTAAAATGTAAGTGACCAATTTACTTGGTATACTTGCTGCTTTTGTGAGTTATGAGTCATTCAACAGATTTCAGAGAAAGAGTGTTGGCTTTTATCGCTGAAGGCGGACTAATTAAAGACGTTTGTAAAATATTTGTCGTTAGCCGCTCATCTGTTCAGCGTTGGCGTAAAAAACAGGAAGAACCGGGTGATCTGAACGCTAAAACAAGAAGTTGCGCTCCTTATAAATTTACTAACCAAGATTTACGCTCTTATGTAGCGGCTCATCCTGACGCTTATTTAAATGAAATAGCGACACACTTTAGTGTCACGACGGCTTGTATCTCAATTGCCTTAAAAAGGCTGAAAATCACTCGAAAAAAAAGACTACCCTCTACATAGAAAGAGATGAAATAAAACGACCGCTGAACGCCATGGAAGGCTGAAGGCCGAGGCGTTTAGCCCGAGATAGTCTGCGATTTTTTAACCAGCCCGAAGGGATGTTAGAAAATCTTTATGCAGGCGTAGAGTCATTGGGAGGACATTTTTCTTGGCGCGTTGACGAGTCGATTTCGGGGACTTGGATGTCCCGGAATCTATCACGAGGTAGCGGCACTCTTCGTGCTATCAGGGTACGTGCGACTCTAAGTTGTTTAATTTATGGCTTAAGGATTTTTTGTTATCTTCGCTTGGGCCTGGATATACGCTTGTTATGGATAATGCGGCATTTCATAAATCAGTGGAAACAAAAGAAATAATCGAAGGTGCTGGACGCCAGTTACTTTTTCTTCCTCCTTATTCTCCTGATTTGAATCCTATAGAAAAATGCTGGGAAAATTTGAAAGCAATTATTAAAAAAATTATCGGGAGTTTTAAAACACTTGCCGAGGCTGTAGACTTCGCCTTCTTTTTTTGGGCGCCTGCACTCTGTTGGTGGGAACGAACAATTGTTGAATCAATCATTGCATATTCATTATCTGCATCTTCTGATAATAACTTGAAAACCTGTTCCCAGACGCCAGTTTTACACCAACGAGTATGCCTTGTATGAATCACTCGAAAACCTCCAAACCGCTCGGGTAAATCACATCACTATACATTTTCAACCAAATGACGATATTTATATAAACCCCAATCTATATCAGCATGACCCGTTTTAGAGTTTTTCTTCCGTGGGATAATTGGAATAGATGATTTCTCTTTAATTTGTTCTCTAATTTCTTCGCTGTCATACCCCTTATCAGCAATCGTATAGTCTGCTATTGGCAAAATTTTGATTAAGTCTGGAGCGGCTTTAGCATCATGCACGTCCCCGCCAGTCAACTGAAATGCAATTAGAAAGCCACAAGCGTCAACAGCCATGTGGATTTTGTTGTATTTCCGGCCACTGATTTACCAATAGCTTGTATTTCTTTATTAATGGCTCCTGCACTATGCCGATGAGCTTTCACAGTACTACCATCAATAAACTCCCATTCTAAATCAGGTTCTTGAACAAGCGCATTAAAAATATGCATCAATTTGTTTTTTGATGACCATCGATTGAACT
>JAHZKG010000017.1 GCA_022600515.1 Gammaproteobacteria bacterium | reverse complement strand
CGGATGACTCACTAATAAATCAAGCTGATCCGAACCGTATATTTTAAGCTGTATGTTTTTTTTAGCAGCAGCTTCTACGAGACGAGGCGGTGTATAGTCTTTCTCTGTAAGCTCAGACTCAGGTCGATTACATAACAGCCACCCTTCCATAAGAGCCCCCAAATAAGTCACAATGATTATTATTAGTATATTTACTCCATTAGAAAAAGCCAGGAGATTTGACCTTTGGAGTCAAATAAAGTACTTTATAATTAAATAAAATTCACTGTGTGTTAATTTAAAAGGTAATGTGCATTATGCCAAATGAAGGAAATAGACCCGGCCCCGTCCGCCTACCGCCACTTACACGCTCCCGTGGATTCAGAGCATCTCGTGTTCTTCCTAACGGTAAAGATTCAACGCGAACCCAGCTCGGCATCTTCCAGCCCACAAAAAATAGAACCCAACTTGGTAGCATTACAGAACAAGATGAAGAGCTCATAGCACACAATGAACAACTCGAAGAACAAATCGACACGCAAATTTATGAACTTTTGGCTCCTTTTGATTGTATACTCCCCCCCCGCGACACGCACGAAGTCGAGGTAAGCACAGGAAGAACGGGCCTATGCTGCACGATATCATGAAACAACTTTGTTGCAGCAATCCCAGCTCGGCGTTTCTTAATATAACAAAGCGAGAAAAAATGCGCTCAACTAAGGCACGGTGACTTCAATGGCTCGGGTGCTAAGCAATCTAAACTGCATGTGTTTGCCATCCGCCCTATCGGGCACCTGCGCGGGAAAGACATATCTTCAGTTTAATTGAATTATTTTAAAGCATTTCATGGGGATGCGTCAGATCGCAGCGACAAAAATAGGTTTGAGTGTATTACACAAACCTATTTAATTGATAATCATTCTCATTTGATATAAAGTGTCACTTCTTATGTTGTAGGAGGCTTTTTTTCATGTTTGATACGATCAAAAAAAGATTATACCCCTTTTCTCTGACGATTCTTACCCTAGGTGCAAGCCTTATTTTGGGCTTATTAAGCTTTGGGGGCATGTATGCCTTATGGCCAGCCCTTGTGCCATCGTTATTGTCTTTTGCTTTATCGGTTGCTTACGAAGGTGAAATTTATCGCCAAAATATTGATAGAGCGTTTGAGAAAATCTTTAAGAAAAACTATTTTGAGCACCAACTCACCAAAGAGTTTTTAAACACGCATTTTCAAGACACCAATGGCCTCAGCTTACAATTATCTACTTTTTATTCGCGTTACCACTCGGCACTCGTCTATAACAATACGGATGTATTAGATGAAATGGAAGCAACCTTCTCAGCTCAGCTTCGCGCCGAATGTTACGATGAAGAAGCATCTGACGACCTCCACGCGAAAGCCTTGTATGACTGGTTGCATGCGCCACAACCTAACAACGCCCCGTCGCTACATGAGCAATATAAAGCACGCTATGAAAATCGTCGCCGCCCTTTGTTTGCAATCCAACTCTTCAGCTTAGCCACCAGTGCATTTATGGGGCTCGGCACAACCTATTTGCTCGTTGAGCTCTTTACACTGATTCCAATGCTTGCCACAATCCCAACGGTTGCATGGCCTTTTATTATCACCCCCATGGCCGGTGTTGCGGGCCTTGCATATGGGCTTTTAACCTATAATGCCGTTACAAATTTAATGGCCAATGATACGATACTCACCTGGTATAGAAAGCTTAGAAATAACCTGCAAGACAATCCATATTCACCCAAACATATCGGCATGGCATTAACCGCCAGCCTACTCTTTACCATGGCCATTGCCTTAACCGTTTGTACTGCGGGCACCTGGTGGACCATTGCGCAAGAGGTTCCTCCTTTGTTTAATTGGATGCGTCGTTTACCCACCGTTGTTATGGGCGTGGTTAATCCTATTCTTATCGGCCTTTCATCCGTTGTGTTTAACTTTGAAAATACCAGTGAAACACTCACGATGATTGAAGAGCTCACAGATGAAAACAATCAAGATTTAAGCATTCAACCGATCAAAGACGCGTTTAAAAATATGCTGAAGCATCTTTGGGAAAAAGAAAATGTGCTGCAATGGCTGAATCCATTTAGACTTGCATTGGTTTTAGTGATACTGCCTCTGCGCTATGTGCTTTTTATTGGCCACCTAGTTAGCATTGGCGTCACAGCAGACCGAATTCCTGGGTTTTCTAAATACCTCTCTGCATTTATCGGCAGTATCAGCGAAGGGTTTGAAGATGTGCATTACTTTTTTAAGCACACCCATGCAACTGATTTAAAATCACGCCTCAATGAGCGCTTAGGTGAATCACAAGGCCATGAACACAACGAAGACATTCCTTCTTGGCTGATTGGAAAAATTGCCCAGCCTTTTTACCTTTGCTCTGCCATGTGGGACAGCGTGTCGAGTCTATTCAACACAAAAGAATATCGGGTGAGCGTCAAGCAGTCATATACCCAGCAATATCAATCCACTGCCCCGGCTGATTCGTGTTGTAGTGGTGTCAACTGCGAGCATAATATGGTAAATATGACCACTTTAACCAATATTAATATTCCTCCAATCACATCAACAACAGCTGAAACCACACCAACCACATCTCCCGAGGCACCCAAAGGCAGTGTTTTTCCCTGTGGGTTATGCAATGTGGATAGGCCTCCTAGTGCGGAAGCTTGGCATGCATTTCGTTTTCAACCCGAAGCGCAGCAATCTTCAGATGCCACTTTCACTATAGCGACTGAAGACCCAGCGCTTCCAAGACCCTGATGAGCGGCTTAAATTGATGGCTTAATTCATGATACAAGACAGCCGTTCCATCCACTTCAAGCTCACTCACCGTGAGATAGGCTGCCTGCCCCATATCAGAAAAATAGGTTAATTTCACATGCCGCTTTTCTGCAATCCCCGGGAAAAGGCCACTTAATAACAAACTTTTATCACCCACGTCGCGTAATAACTCAATTTGGCGTGTACCCACGGCTTGCATTGAAGATAGAAAATCCATCGCCAGCACTGACTCAGCAAGCTCTGGTGCTTGAGAAAAACGCATTAATAAAAAAACCAGGTAACTTTCTGTGTTTTCTGGTAGAATAAGCTGCGTCGATGCTTGTGCCTCATTAACCAACGCATGCCATTGACTAATATCTGTAGGATGTAATATTAATTGACTCATAATAACCCCGCCTAAATCTGTGGCTTACTTTCAGTTTAGCAAACTTCCTCCAGTTCGTTATATAATTATAGAACCGCTTACGGTAAATTTTACTTTTGATTGGAACAGACATGACAGACATGACGAGAAAAATTCGAAACATTGCGATCATCGCACACGTTGATCACGGCAAAACAACTTTGGTGGATAAGTTACTCCAGCAAACCGGTACTTTAAACGAACGATCCGCAATTGTTGAACGTGTCATGGATTCGAATGCGCTAGAAAAAGAACGCGGCATTACTATTCTGGCTAAAAACACCTGTATTCACTGGGGCGATCATAAAATTAATATCGTAGACACCCCAGGACACGCTGACTTTGGCGGAGAGGTTGAACGTATTTTATCGATGGTCGATGGTGTACTTTTATTGGTTGATGCCGTCGATGGCCCAATGCCACAAACCCGATTTGTAACCCAAAAAGCATTTGCCCAAGGGTTAAATCCTATTGTTGTTGTGAATAAAGTAGACCGCCCAGGTGCACGACCTGATTGGGTGGTTGATCAAGTGTTTGATTTATTTGATAACTTAGGCGCAACCGATGAGCAGCTTGATTTTCCTGTTGTATACGCCTCAGCGCTTGAAGGCTATGCCCTCATAGACTTGGCTGAAAAAAGTGACAACATGGATGCCATCTTACGTACCATTATTGACCAAGTACGTGCCCCTGATGTAGATGTTAATGGTCCGTTTCAAATGCAAATTAGCGCACTCGACTATTCATCTTATGTTGGCACTATCGGCATTGGTCGCATTTCACGCGGGAAAATTTCAACGAAAGAGCCAGTGAAAATCATCGATGATGAAGGTCAAATTCGCACAGGCAGAATTTTACAAATATTGGGCTTTGAGGGCTTAGAGCGCGTTGAAGTGCTCGATGCTGAAGCAGGCGATATTGTGACGATTTCAGGCATTGAAAACCTGCGTATTTCTGACACCGTGTGCGACCCTGCAACCGTTGAGGCACTGCCGCCTCTTACGGTTGATGAACCCACCATCAGCATGACCTTCCAGGTTAATAATTCTCCGTTTGCAGGTAAAGAAGGTAAATTTGTTACCAGCCGGAAAATTCGTGAGCGTTTACATACCGAACTCTTACACAACGTCGCGCTTCGCGTTGAAGATACAGAAGATCCTGATAAATTTAGAGTATCAGGTCGTGGTGAGTTGCATCTATCGATTCTTATCGAAACCATGCGACGTGAAGGCTATGAGCTTGCTATTTGTAAGCCTGAAGTGATTATTCATGAAAAAGATGGCGTCCGTGAAGAGCCATATGAGCAGCTAACCGTCGATGTTGAAGAACAACACCAAGGCACCATGATGGAGCGACTGGGTGAGCGACGCGGTGACTTACAAAACCTCGTACCCGATGGCAAAGGCCGCGTACGACTTGATTATATTATTCCAACCCGTGGTTTAATTGGCTTTCATACCGAGTTTCTTTCAGCCACCTCAGGCACAGGCTTAATTTATCATGTGTATGATCATTACGGCCCCTTTGCTGAAGGCAATATAGGGAAACGTTCACAGGGCGTACTGATTTCAAATTGCCAAGGCACAGCACGTGGCTTTGCGTTATTTAATTTGCAAGAACGCGGACGTATGTTTATTGTCCCACAAACAGCCTGTTATGAAGGCATGATTGTAGGGATTCATTCGCGTGATAATGACTTGGTTATTAATGTCACCAAAGAAAAACAACTGACCAACGTGCGTGCCTCAGGAACGGATGAAAACATTGTCCTAACACCAGCGATTAAGCTAACACTTGAGCAAGCACTGGAATTTATTGACAATGATGAGCTGGTTGAAGTAACCCCTGACAGCATCAGACTCCGCAAAAAAGACCTCAAAGAGCATGAACGAAAACGTGCATCTCGCTCAGGAGCCAATACATAGTGACTAAAAAGTCGGGCTTTTCGCGTGTGGTCTTATACGCACGCCAACATCGCGCCAATCAAAACGTCAAGGAAACACTTGAGCGGTTAATCTGCTATTTGAGATCTAAAAAAGTAGAACCGTTTCTTGATATTGATACCGCGACTCATTTTTCACTTGACTGCCCTGTGCTGCTCCGTGACAAAATGAAAAAGCCCGGCACCCTGATTGTAGTTGTTGGCGGAGATGGCAGCTTGCTCTCCGCCGCACGCATGGCTGTGCATGCTGGTGTCCCTGTGATTGGTATCAACCGAGGACACCTTGGTTTTCTGACAGATATATCTCCTACCGTATTTGAATCCGCACTGACTGATGTTTTATCTGGCGCTTATGTCAACGAAAAACGGTCGCTATTGCAGCTGCGTTTCGAAGATGATCGCAATAAAACCATCATAGCCGATGCCCTTAACGACATTGTGCTGAGCCGAGGGAGCGAAACCCACTTGGTTCGATTTGATGTGTATATTGACGAGCAGTTTGTCAGTCACTATCGCGCTGATGGTTTGATTTTTTCAACCCCCACAGGCTCAACCGCTTACGCCTTATCAGCAGGTGGACCTATCATGCACCCGAGCCTACAAGCGCTTGTGATGGTACCTATGTTTTCCCATAGTTTAAGCGCAAGGCCCTTGGTGATTGATGCGAGTGCAAGCATTCGACTCAACATCAGCGAACACAACGAAGCTCCCTTACAAATCAGTTGTGATGGACATAATTCTTATCCTATCAAACCCGGCACCTCCGTTATTATTGAAAAAAACCCGCATACACTCGAACTTTTACACCCAAAAGATTATCATTACTTTGACACCCTCCGTGTCAAACTCGGTTGGGGCTCAAAACCAGAGGAATAAACTATGCTTCGTTCACTTGTTATTGAGAACTTGGCCATTGTTAAACGGTTAGAATTAGATTTTTCTGAAGGAATGACCGCGTTTACAGGTGAAACGGGCGCTGGCAAATCTATTATGATTGACGCCTTAATGCTTGCGATGGGCGGACGCACAGACACCTCCATTGTACGCTCAGGTGAAACCAAATGCAGTGTTTCTGCTGTGTTTAGCTTTGAGGCGCAGTCTGAGCCTGCCCTATGGCTCAATTCACACGACCTCCATCAAGATGACTCAGACGAAGTGTATTTAACACGTGTGATTCATGCCGAAGGCCGCTCAAAATCATTTATTAACGGCCAACTTTTTCCTTTACAAAAAATTAAAGCCTTCAGCGAATTATTGCTTGATATTCATGGACAGCACCAACACCAACGCTTATTAAAACCGGCAACCCATCGTGTGCAGCTTGACCAATATGCCAATCATCACGATTTATTAGATGCAGTCCGCGCTAGCTACCAAACCTGCCAGCAATTAAAACAAGAAAAAATAGCGGCCGAATCACAACCGACTGATGCGGCGCATGCTGATTTTTTAAATTATCAAATCAGTGAACTTCAAGCACTTCAGCTTGTTGAGGCGGATGAAATAACACAACTCAACCAAGAGCATCAATGCCTACACCACGCCAAAAGCTATCTCGAACATATTACACAAATTAATTTATTATTACGGGACGGCACCGAGACAGCACCCAATGTTCAAGAGCAACTGCATCGCGTCACACACGCTTTAAACGCGCTGCCAAAAGACCACCGCAACCTCAATACAGCGCGAGAGCTGCTTGATTCAGCCCGCATACAATGCGAAGAAGCGCTATATGAAGTTGAACACTTTGCAGGCCTTGTACAACTGGACCCTGAGCGCCTACAAGTCGTTGAAGCTCGATTAAGCCTATTACACGACATGGCACGAAAATATCATGTTGAACCCGATGCTTTAATTCATAAATTACACGCGCTTGAAGCAGAAGCCGACACATTAGCACAAGCAGAAGCAACCCAGCGCCGCTTGCAAGAAGCATTTGATAACGCCGTATTAGATTATAATCAATCAGCATTGGCACTCAGTAAGTCTCGAAAAAAACATGCCAAAAAATTAGCAGCCGATATCAGTGGCATGCTCAAACAATTAGGCATAGGGCAAGGGGTGATTGATATCATGTTTTCCCCTCTGGATGCCATGCAAGCGCATGGCTTAGACAGAGTGGAATATTATGTCAGCACCAATCCAGGTGTTCCTGCTGACGCACTCTCAAAAATTGCCTCAGGTGGTGAGTTATCTCGTATTAGTCTTGCCATTCAAGTGATTACAGCCCGGCGTGCATCAACCCCTACTTTATTTTTTGATGAAGTCGATGTCGGCATTGGGGGCGCAACGGCCGCACGCGTGGGCCATTTGTTACGAACGCTCGGTGAGCGCTTACAAGTGTTTTGTGTGACCCACCAGCCACAAGTTGCAGCAACAGCGCACCACCATCTTGTCGTTAAAAAGCATGCGAACCAAACCCATACTTTTTCTGAAGTGCTTACACTTAAACCCGAAGAAAAAATCACTGAAATTGCCCGCATGCTAGGCGGGCTTCACATTACAGACGAAACCCGAAAACACGCAGAAGCATTACTGCTTGAGCATGAAATTTAAGTGCCAGTAGCACCAAAATAGCGCTTAATACCATCGCCCCATGGATACACTTTAATTGCGCCATATTGCTTCGGGTATGGGTCCCGACTAAAGCAAACCGCTTCACACTCACCGAAATCTGAAGCAAGTGTTTTAAGTGTTAATAAGTGCCGTTCTTCAACCAATTCTGTGCTTTTAATTTCAATGAATAATATAGGTTGGCCTGGACGCTCAACAACACAATCAATTTCTGCTCCATCTTTTGTTGCCAAATATGAAAAGCGAAAATTACGATGAAAATAACGCGCTAACTGTTTGCATTGCGTAATAATAAAATGTTCAAAAACTTCACCGTACGCACTTGTTCTTTCGACAAGAGGTAGCTCAATATGCCCTGTTAAAACACGCACAACGCCAGGGTCAAAAAAATAAAACTTGGGTGATTTACTCAAACGCTTACGAAATGAATGCTGAAAAGGCTGAAGAAATGAGCCAATTAATGTGTCTTCAAGAATGGAGTAATAGCTTTTAACTGTATTATCATTACTCCCTATATCTTTTGCAATATTCGAAAAGTTAATCGCTTTACCGTTTGATTGTGCAGCGACTTCAAGAAAATAACGAAAGGGCTCTAGCTCCCTAATAAATTTCTCTTGCCAAATTTCTTCTTTAAGAAACGTATTCGCATAAGCTTCTAAAAATAATTGTTTTTTTTGTTCCGTTTTGTACTCAAAAATCTTCGGCAGTAAGCCGTACTGTAAGGCCTGATTAAGATGAAATTTCGTCTCAATTTCTAAAAATGAAAAAGGATACAAATGATAGACAAATGCGCGCCCAGCTAACAGATTTGCGCCTTCTCGCTTTAATCGTCGAGCACTGGAACCTGTTAAAATAAATTTTTTATTTGTTGTTTCTATGAGGTCATGAACTATATCTAATAGTTTTGGAAGCTTTTGAATCTCATCAATAACAATATGCCGTTCTGTATCTGAAAGAGCCCTGACAATAGCACTCAACTCATCAGGATTACGGGCAAATCTATTTTCTGTTTTAGCCTCTAAGAGGTTAATAAAAAACGCATCTTTTAACCAGGAAAGATTTCGTAATAATGTTGTTTTACCTGTGCTGCGAGCACCAAACAAGAAAAAACTTTCATCTTTTGGCAAGTTTAATAATCTTGGTATCATTATTTGATAGCGCCAATCTCGAAGTGCTATATCGAAATTGTACGACAATATCGATCTAAAGTCAACTCATCAGGGTACCTACCTATACTCAACCTACTTCAATATCCGTATTTTATATGCTTCACTTTATCATCTGCTCGCGGCATGACAGACATAAAACTTAAGGCGCTAAATCAGCACGACTCGGCTCATTATTCGAAGCACGTGTGTTATCTAAAGCAAAAAAGCTAACGCCTCCAAGTGCTACAGCAGCCGCGACAATGCCTCCGGCTGCACCAAAGGTAATGACAGACAAAGCGGCTAAAACGACGGCCCCCATCACAGCACCAACAACCAATCCCAATACGGCTTTTTGTGATTGACTTGGATACTGCATCGCCAAGTCTATTGCGACATTTTTTTTCTCATCAGATGGCTTTATTGGCTCATCCGTTTCAAGTACTGGCGCAGGCTTGTTAGCTTTTGCTAGCTCAAGCATTTTGTCATGAAATGCCGCGCGAAACCGTAGGTCACTCGAGCCCTCAGAAGTATCATGTATATTAATCGTAATATCTAATTCACTGCTTGGAGCTTCTTCTTGAATAACCGTTGCGAATAGCCCGGCGGCAAGCACTGGATCCCAACCATAAGCACCTATACCCAGTGGTTGAATATACAAAGGGCGGCCTAATGCTTTTGCTGCTTGTACAGCCCCACGCACGGCATTCTCATATTGCATTTGCATACCACATAGCTGCTGCATCTCTGCTGAATCAGAGAAAACAGGAACCGTTGCAATGCCACCCAGCAAGTTATCTTGGGGCCTTGTGGCATTATTGAGCGTAATATAAGCAGGCATTAATTGTCCGTAATTAAAGTGATTATCAAGATAACCCTGCAGCGTCACAGTCCATGGCGCATACCTACCAAATGTGTCTTTGAACAAATTAAACCCAGACCCCATCTTATCAACCGTATTCTCTGTAACCGTTCCTGCACAAACAACCAATGCATTTTTTTTTGGTGTACTTCGAGTGGGTGTTAAAACCGCCATAATAATTTCCTTTTAGCAATCAAATAACAAAAAAATAAACTTAAAGTGTTAGAGCATTCGCCATTGTATCGTCGAAAGACCTGTCTCTTAAAGCAAAAAAACCAATCCCTGCATCTATCATAGAAAAAGCCGTCATAGCCAGCGCGCCTCCGGGTGTAATAGCACCCAAAATGGCGGCTGTTATTACGCCCGAAATCACCATGGTCGCCAAAGCCAAAACTCGCTTTTGCTCTGTATTTGCGTAACGTATGGCCAAAAAAAATGTGGTGAAGACGCCTGGGGCTTCAGAGCAGTTTTTATCCTGCTCTAAAGCACCCAATGCGCCTAAACCACAATAAACTTCTTGTTTTTTTTTCAACTTCGAGTCACTCAGTTATTATTTTGTAGTGCCTCTGCCTCACCCAAGCTTGG
>JAHZKG010000016.1 GCA_022600515.1 Gammaproteobacteria bacterium | reverse complement strand
TTGTGAAAAGGCTGCTGTGATTGAGGCAATAATAACCCGCTGGCCATATTAATTTGTGCGCCCACTTCGGCTAAGTGTGGAAAATTAGGGGAGTCAAACGCATTAAACCGTGCTGAGCTGATTTTTTGCGTGCGATTGCCTCGCAACAAGCGTTGATTGAAATAAACACAGACTTCATGGATGGCGCGATGCGCACACAGCCAAACCGCCGTTAATGCATTCTCCACCGCATCGTTTCGAACTTCTGAGAGAGGAATTTGAGAGCCGGTTAAAATAACGGGTTTATTTAAATGCTCAAGCATAAAAGACAAGGCTGACGCTGTATAGGCCATGGTGTCTGTGCCATGAAAAATAACAAAGCCATCAAATGCATCATAATGCGTCTCAATATCACTTGCGATACGGTTCCAGTCATCACAGGTTAAATTAGACGAATCTAATAGGGGCGTGTATTCATGCACTTCATAGGCGGGCATGTCTGCATGTGAAAATGCAGGAATGGCACGTAGCGCCTCGGTCACATGGCCCGGCACAGGCTGATACCCTGCCTCTGTTTTCATGGAGCTAATTGTGCCACCTGTGTTTAAAATTAATATTTTTTTATTCAAGAAAATGACCCTGTCAGCACGTAAATTAACCCTAATTGTTCCAGCTCTTAACGCATCCAGCAAGACGCCAGTTGCCAAACCCCCGTCTTTTGTGGAAAAATCCTAAGGAGATTTTAACATGAATGGCTTAAATAACTTGGATTAAACAGCATTATGGTAGTCGACCGCGCTGGATACCGCCTCAATGTAGGCATTATTTTAATCAACGATTCTAAGCGCGTCTTCTGGGGTAAGCGTCAAGGACACGATTCTTGGCAGTTCCCTCAAGGGGGGCTTGCCGGAAACGAAACCGCTGAAGAAGCCATGATTCGCGAATTACGCGAAGAAACAGGGCTTGAAGCAAAAGATGTTAAAATATTAGCTGTGACCCGACGCTGGCTTAAATATCGCCTGCCGAAACAATATTTAAGGCACGGCACAACGCCACTTGTGATTGGCCAGAAACAAAAATGGTTTTTGCTCCGTTTGGTGAGCAACGAACAAAAAATTCGCCTAGATTTAAGCGACTCGCCCGAATTCGACAGCTGGCGCTGGATAGATTTTGATGAACCCAAAGAACATGTTATTTTTTTCAAACGACAAGTGTATTGCCAAGCCTTAAAAGAACTCAAGCCCTTTATGGACACAAAGCCCCAGCGGCTCACGACAAAATCGCACCGGGGCCATCATGCACGCTAATATTTTATGCTAAAACTACTCAAACGCATTGTACAAGAAGTAACAACTGCAAATGACTTAACCGATGCGCTCACCACTTTAGTCAAATGCGTACATGAAGCCATCAGTGTTGATGCCGTTTCTACGTTTCTTATTGACCATAAACGTGCAGAATATGTCTTAATTGCAACCGAAGGCTTGAATAAATCAGCTGAGTTTAATGTCCGCGTTCCCTTAGAAGAAGGCTTGGTTGGCCTGGTTGGCCGGCGAGAAGAGCCGTTAAATATAGAAAATGCGCCCGCACACAAAGCCTACCATCATGATCCGCTCTTAAAAGAAGAGCGTTTTCATGCGTTTCTTGGTGTGCCTATTATTCAACATCGAAAACTACATGGCGTCCTGATTGTACAGCAAGCTGAAAAAAGAGAATTCGATGATTCAGAAGAAGCGTTTTTAATTACGCTTGCGGCGCAACTGGGTGGCATTATTGCGCACGCCGAGGCAACCGGTGAGCTCACGCTACTCACACAGCCTAAAAATCACGGCCCCATGAAACACGAAACCACCCATTTAGCCCTAAATGGCACAGGCTCAGTTCCGGGTGTTGCGATTGGAAGTGCTGTGGTTGTATACCCCCCGGCTGATATTGACGCCGTGCCTAAAGAACGTATTGAAGAAAGTAGTATTGAAGAAGAAGTGGTTCTTTTTTATCAAGCCCTCGAAGCAGCCCGTGACAATATGTACCGCCTAAGCCGTCGTATGTATGCCAGCATGCCCGAAAGTGAGCACACGTTATTTGATGTGTATTTACAAATTTTAGATAAAAATAATTTAGGGGTTGAGGTTGAACGCACTATTCGTAATGAGCAACTAAACGCCGAAGCTGCTCTTGCCTCGGTGATTAAGTGGCATATCTTTACATTTGAGAATATGAAAGATGATTATCTTCGTGAACGTGCCAGTGATTTTAGAGATATCGGGCGACGGGTATTGGCCGAACTCCAATCGTCTCAAGCCACCGAAATTGTTTATCCTAAGCGCACCATTTTGCTTGGCGATGAAGTCACGGCCGCAGCCCTTGCTGAAGTCCCCGAAGGCCAATTGGTGGGGGTTGTTTCAGCCAAAGGAGGGAATAACTCACATGTGGCTATTTTGGCACGCGCGCTCGGCATTCCAACCGTTATGGGCGTTCATGGCTTTAAACTCTCAGGATTAGCACGTCGCGCCATTATTGTGGATGGCTATTATGGGCATGTGTTTATCTCGCCCTCTAAAACCCTGTTATCAGAATATAAATTACTGGTTCGAGAAGAGGATGAGCTCAACCAAAGCCTGGTGAGTCTGCGCGATAAACCCGCAGAAACAACCGACGCACACCGCGTGTCTTTACAGGTGAATACAGGGCTTGCGCTCGATACGGGCTTGTCTATGAGTGTAGGCGCCGAAGGCGTTGGCTTATATCGCTCCGAAGTGCAGTTTATGAATCGCGACCGTTTTCCTTCTGAAGATGAGCAGTGCGTTATTTATCGACAGATTCTAAAAGCATTTTCACCTCGTCAAGTCACCATGCGAACCCTGGATATTGGAGGCGACAAAATGCTGCCTTATTTTCCGATTCAAGAAGAGAATCCATTTTTAGGCTGGCGCGGCGTACGGGTGACACTAGACCATCCTGATTTATTCTTGGTTCAAATTCGCGCCATGATGCGCGCAAGCGAAGGCTTAGATAACCTGCGTATTTTACTCCCCATGGTGACCACGCTCGCCGAAGTAGATGACTCTATTTATCTCATCAACCAAGCCTACGACGAATTGCTCGAAGAACAATACGCTATAAAAAAACCAGACATTGGCGTCATGATAGAAGTGCCTGCTGCGATTTATCAAGCCCGTGAATTTGCAAACCGTGTTGATTTTTTATCGGTTGGCACGAACGATTTGGCGCAATACATGCTGGCCGTTGATAGAAACAATTCGCGCGTTGCAAACTTATACGACACCCTCCATCCCGCCATGCTGCAAGTGCTCTTAAAAATCATCGAAGGCGGGCACGCCGCGGGGGTTCAAGTGAGTCTTTGTGGAGAAATGGCCAGTGACCCCTATGCCGTTATTTTACTGCTTGCCATGGGCTTTGATTCACTCAGCATGAACTCCGCAAGCTTGCCTCGTGTCAAATGGGTTATTCGCAGCTTCTCCATGGCCAAAGCCCGTAAAATTTTAGCTGATGTATTAACCTTGAGTCATCCGTCAGAGATTCGGCTACACCTTCAAAAAGCCCTTGAGCACGAAGGCCTAGGCGGGCTGATTCGTGCGGGTAAATCATAAGGAACAACACCGCCATGCTGCCCTATCCCAACATAAACCCCATTGCTTTATCTATTGGCCCCATTGCAGTTCACTGGTATGGGCTCATGTATTTGCTGGGCTTTGCTGCCGCATTTGGGCTAGCACACTGGCGCGTAAAACGCCATGCGCTCAACTGGACCTCAGAGCAAATCAGCGACTTAATTTTTTTTGCAGCACTCGGTGTGATTATTGGTGGGCGGTTGGGGTATTTATTATTTTATCCAACCCCTGCAGGATTTAGCTTTCCTTGGTCTATTTTCAAAGTGTGGGAAGGGGGCATGTCGTTTCATGGCGGATTACTTGGCGTGATTACGGCCATGATTTTCTTTGCGTATCGACGCCAAAAGTCAGTCTGGGAAGTGATTGATTTTGCAGCTATATTAACCCCTTTTGGGCTTGCAGCCGGCCGCTTCGGTAATTTTATTAATGGCGAACTTTGGGGGCGTGTGACCGATGTGCCCTGGGCCATGGTGTTTCCCGGCGCGGGGCCCGAGCCTAGGCACCCTTCACAGCTCTATGAAATGGGCCTAGAAGGCTTTGGGCTGCTTATTTTACTCTTATGGTGCGCCAGAAAACCAAGGCCCACTGGCACCATTGCTGGGGTTTTTATCATAGGTTATTCGATAGTCCGTTTTGTGATAGAATGCTTTCGTGAGCCCGATGCACCGCTCGGCTTTATTGCATTTGGGTGGCTGACCATGGGCCAGCTGTTATCTATTCCCATGTTACTGATGGGCCTTTTACTCTGCTGGATGAGACGCCATGCAAACTTACCTCCAACTCATTGACCGCGTTTTAACACACGGCACTGTCAAAGAAGATCGTACCGGAACGGGGGTACTCTCTGTTTTTGCACATCAAATGCGATTTAATTTAGCGGATGGATTTCCATTGGTCACCACTAAAAAATTGCATTTAAAAAGCATTATTCATGAGTTACTTTGGTTTTTAAATGGCGATACCAATATTAATTATTTAAAGCAACATGGCGTGTCGATTTGGAACGCATGGGCAGACGATGCCGGCAACTTAGGCCCTGTGTATGGCCACCAATGGCGTAGCTGGACCACGCGTGAGGGCGAAACGATCGATCAGCTATCAAATCTTATTCATGATATTAAAACCAATCCAACCTCACGCCGGCTGATTGTATCGGCTTGGAATGTCGGTGATTTACAACATATGGCGTTGCCGCCCTGCCATTTGTTGTTTCAGTTTTATGTTGCCAATGGCAAGCTCTCATGCCAGCTGTATCAACGCTCAGCCGATGTTTTTTTGGGTGTTCCGTTTAATATTGCATCTTACGCGCTACTCACACACATGGTGGCACAGCAATGCGATTTAGACGTCGGCGAATTTATCTGGACAGGCGGCGACTGCCATCTATATCAAAACCATTTAGAGCAAGCCAGAACACAGCTTGGTCGTGATCCACTGCCGCTACCTACGCTTGCCATTCAGCAAAAACCAGCCTCTTTATTTGATTATTGTTTTGATGATTTTAAAATACTTAACTACACATCACATCCTGGCATAAAAGCACCTATTGCGGTTTAAAATAAACCGCATCCTGTGCTAGACTCAGAACGTTTCTATTTATAGAGGAAATCTCTGATGAAAGTTATGAGCACGGTTATGGCCTTATTGGTCAGCAGCACGGTGATGGCAGCGCCTAATATTGAATTGAAAGGAAAAATCACGCAAACCATTCCAAACACACCCTCATCGCACCAAAAATCACACGAAACATCACATCAAATAGCACCAACCACGCCACCTCAAACGGTGAGCTTAATGAAGGTTCAGCTCTCAAAAAATGCGCAAACTAAGCTGGCAATACGTACAGAAAACATCGTCACGCATTCAACACCACAACCCGCTCAGCACACAACCACAACCCATGCGCAATTGGGTATGAACAACGTCCCGGTGCTGAACCAAGGCCAGTATGGTACCTGTGCAACATTTGCCGTTACAGCGGCACTTGATGCTGTTCTAGGCGAAGGTGATCACATTAGCCAACTCTGTCATCTTCAACTCGGACAGCGCCTTCAAAAGTACGGTTATAACCCAAGTGGCTGGGATGGCTCCATGACTGCCTTGGTACTAAGCCAAATAACCGCTTTTGGTATTGTGGATAAAGCAGCACAACATGCAACTGGTTGCGGTGGGCTAACAGAGTATCCACATACAGGCAGTATACCCACGCAAAATATGTCATTATCAAACTATCATGCCATCAGCAAGGCATTGCCCGAAAATAAAATTGCGTGGAGCGCACTGCTTGACCCGCATCAATTTTTTGAGGACCAAGCTGATCCTGAGAAAAAACTTGAATTAATTAAACATGCCCTAAGACATCACGACCGTTTGGTGTTTGGCGTGTTGTTATTTAGACTCAATGAAGGGGTTGTTGGTGCCGTTGGGCAACATCATCAATCTCATGATACCTGGTTATTAACCCAAAATGTTATTGACGACATCGTTCATCAATCCGAAAACTATGGTGGGCATGCCATGATTATTACTGGCTTTGATGATGCTGCAATAGCAATTGACCCAGAAGGACATCAACATCAAGGGCTGTTAACGCTTCGAAATTCTTGGGGCAACAAAGCAGGTGATGAAGGTGATTTTTATATGTCTTACGATTACTTTAAAGTCTTAGCCTTCGAGATAGAGCGCATCCGCTCGCTCGAGCATGCTGCTTGATTGAATCTGCTGCCCAGCACTGTCTGCATGAAGTGCTTGGCTAAATGCCACGCGCGCGTCAACCGACGCGCCAAGGCCACACGCCGCCACTTTAGCCTCAATGGCTTCGTAGCTTGTTAATAAGCCCTGACGGTTTGCGATTTGAATATTAAGCCCAGGCCGCGCATTCAACTCAAGCATTAAAGGCCCCTCTGTTTTATCTAGCACAATATCTACGCCTAAATATCCCAAGCCCGTGAGTTCATAAGCAGACGCTGCAATGCGTAAGATATCATCCCAAAAAGGCACTTGTATGCCGACCGTTGAATTCAGCGTATCGGGGTGATAATCAATTGTTTCATTATGTAATACACCACCGAGCGTTAACCCTGTTGCTATATTAACACCCACGCCGATTGCGCCTTGATGTAAATTTGCTTTGCCGTTTGACACCCGCGTTGGCAAGCGCAACATGGCCATGGCAGGGTAGCCAAGCAGCGTAATCACACGAACATCAGGCACCCCTTCATGGCTAATCGATTCAAACGCTGAGTCAACCACAACACGTCGCTCAATTAAAGCTTCATCGGGATGACCGCTTAAGCTATATGCGCCTGATAATAAACACGATAAATGATACGACAAATCATCCGTTGTTAGGATTTCGCCGTTAATTAACCGATAACGCCCAAATACCCGATTGGTCACCACCAAAATGCCGTCGCCGCCTGCGCCATGTGCTGGTTTGATTACAAAATCAGGGTAAGGCAGCAAGAGCGCATCGAGCGATTTAAGTTGATGTTCGTTTTTAATATGCGCATACAAACGCGGTACGGGAATATTTGCGTCTATGGCCAAGGCTTTCGTTTTTAATTTATCATCGACCAGCGGATAACGGTTTCTGGGGTTATAACGAATCGCATACGCGCTATTTCGGCGATTAATGCCTAAAACGCCTTCCGCTTTTAAGCGCTTCGCCAGTCGCCACATTAACCAGGCTCCACTAAGGCTTTAAAACGCAAGAGCTCAAATAATCGATAGCCTTGATATTGACCAAAGATTAAAATCAAAGCCATTAAAACAAATAGCAGCTCTGGGAAGGCAAACATTAAATACTGTAAAGCGTGCAAGTTCATCACCGAAAAGGCAATCACCGCCGCGAGTAAGCTGCCTCCCCCACATAACACGGCCTCATAAGCCCCTCGTTCATCCCACGTAATACACATGCGCTCAATCGTCATGGTGAGAATAATCATGGGGAACAGGGCCACAGACAGCCCTGCGCCTAAATTAAGGCTTTGGCTCATGACGCTAATAAACAGCATGAGTAAAATTACAACCGTTAGAATAACAGCCAGTCGTGGCACCAGCAGCAACCGTAATTCATCTAAATAAAAGCGTACCAAAAGCCCAAAAGAAACAATCACGGTAAATAAAACCATCCCCCAAATCACTTGTGTTTCACGGAATGCGAGGGCAATTAAAACCGGCATAAATGTCCCGAACGTCATGAGCCCAATAAAATTACGCAATAATAAAATGATAAACGCGCCAATGGGAATCATCAGTAATATTTTATAGGTTTCTTGAACATTAACGGGCAGCTCTAACAAAGAGAAGCGCATTAATTTAGATTCTAACTGCAAGCCTCGCTTTTTAGCTGCACTCAATGCGTTCATAGGTGTTGGTGAAACGGTTAAGCTAAATTGTGGGTTTTTACCGCCGGTGACATCAAACAAAAGTTCACTACCATATTGCCACACTAAAAAATGCTTAGGTAAGCCCAAGGCCCCAGTTTCTGGATTTAAATAAAGCCATGACTGGCCATTGTAGACAGCTAAAAGCCAGTTTGTTTCGGCTCGGTTCTCTTGCTTTAAATAAAAGCCTTGCACGGGAATAGCCCCAATATTGGCTTGATTTAACACTTGAATCGCAGCATGGACGGTCGCCTTCGCCGTGATATTTTCTCCCAGTAATAATTTTGCGTTACCATCTTGGTTATTCAGTGCTTGCACCGTACGTTGTGCAAAGGTTTGGATATCTGCTGATGATTGACGCGCTTGCGTTATAATCGTATCGACTGCTGCTTTTTGATTTTCGGGTAGAGGATGAACTTTAAAATACGCCGGTTTGCGCAGAACGCCGGCTTGATTATCTGCTTCACGAAAAATAGCGCGATAATAAAGCGACTGCGGCCCTGAGCTCCGACGCAGCGACCACACAGCCTCTCGGTTATCTCCCTCAAGATTGGTCATCACCCCGTAATGCTGAGACACAAAATATTCATCTAAAATCACCAAATAAGGCGGCATATGCGGAATACTAAAACGGGCTTGCACGGGCCTATCAGGCGCGGCCGTAAAACGTAAATTGGCCTCAACCATCCAGCTATTAATTGTTTTTGTTTCGGTCAAAGGCACATCGAGCGCCAGCAATCGATATAAAAAAACACTAAGCCCTAGAGCAAGCAATAGAATAATCAAGCCATAAAGGTGATGTTTTCGTGATTTCATCGCTTCTTAACTTTTGGTGAGCATGTAAACTTTTGGGCGGGATCAACCACGCCATTAAATGCAAGCAATGCTTCCCTTCCTAACAATAGGGGATATGTGAACCGTCTGCGATTTGCTAAATTCACTCGAATGGTTCGTGTTTCAAGGCCTAGTTTAATCGGCATACTAACAACAGGGCGATTAATAAATGGGTTTTTTATTCGAACACCGCCTATTTCACCTGAGCGTGCTTTAATGCTGACATCACCAACATAGGGGCAGGTAAACAAAATATCGCCTTTTTTAGTTGGCACAACAAACTGCACGAAAATCTTGCCGCCTTTACTGATATGGCGAATACGTTTTGCATAAAGCGAGGCTGACTTTGCCCCGGTGTCTAGTTTTGCCTTCAAACTTAACTGCTTATCAAGCAACACCGCTCGCTCAAGATATCCATAAACGACTTTAGAGTGAACCGCTGAATCGGCTAATGCTTGCCCAAAAAATAAGATGCACAATAAAATAAAAGGGATGCGAAAAAACATTAATGGTCCCTAAAACAATCTAAATGAAGGCAAGTTTAGCAGGTTTAGTGATTAAAATAACCCCTATGATTGCCCAAAAACCCGAGTTCATGATAAGCTCAATCCGATTTGAATATACACCGCGTACCTTACTACCTATTACGTTACCGCGGACCAATACCTAGGACTTATTAATTATGAACATCGTAACTCGCATTATCCAAGCCATCCGGCAGTGCTTTTCTTCATCTAAATCAGGTAAAAAACAAGGCAGCATTAAGTTTTTTGACCGTAAAAAGCGTTTTGGCTTTATTGTTACAGGGCAACAAGAATACTTTTTTCATGCCAGTGCGGCTCGGCCTGAAGATGTCAAAAAACTAAGAGATGGCGCTCAAGTTAACTTTGTACTCATCCAAGGCAAGAAAGGCCCTCAAGCGGACTGCATTGAAATTGCCTAGCTTACTTAAAAATCATGTAAAACGGAACGACAGATATGCCTTCAGAAAAAACCTTAGATTCATCTATTAGAGATCAAATCTTAGCATTACAGGACACACTCAACACACAGATACTGGGGCAGGAAGCCCTCGTCTCACGTCTTTTAATCGCTTTGCTTGCCGATGGACATCTACTGGTTGAAGGCGCACCCGGCCTTGCAAAAACACGCGCTGTTAAAGCACTGGCCATGGGCATTGAAGGCGACTTTCATCGCATTCAATTTACACCCGATTTACTGCCGGGCGATCTCACAGGAACCGATGTGTATCATCCTGAAGATGGTACGTTTGTATTCCAGCCAGGGCCTCTTTTACACCCCTTGATTTTGGCCGATGAGATTAACCGCGCACCGGCTAAAGTTCAATCCGCATTGCTTGAAGCCATGGCAGAGCGCCAGGTGACCATTGGTGGAAAAACGTACCCATTGCCCGAGCTATTTTTAGTTATGGCCACCCAAAATCCAATCGAGCAAGAAGGCACTTACCCACTGCCTGAGGCACAGCTTGACCGTTTTCTCATGTATGTCAAAATTGATTATCCTGATGCATCCATTGAGCATAAAATTTTAATGCTTGCTCGAGAAGAAGCAATCAATACGCCCAACACCAAAAAATCCATTGAAACGCCCCAAAAGCCATTGCCTCAAGCCGTACTATTTGAAGCACGCCAAGCCGTCTTAAACGTACACACCAGCGATGCCTTAGCCACCTATTTAGTTGAGCTGGTCATAGCAACCCGAGACCCTCGTCGATACAGCGATGATTTATCACGTTGGATTCAATTTGGCGCAAGTCCCCGGGCAACCATCGCCCTTGACCGCTGTGCTAAAGCCCATGCGTGGCTGCATGGACGCGACTACGTCACCCCTGAAGATATCCATGTGATTACGCACGATGTATTACGTCATCGTATTATTTTAACGTTTGAGGCAGAAGCAGAGGGCATTTCTCCGGATATGTTTTTAGATGAGCTGCTTCGTTTGGTCGCCCTCCCATAAGGAGCTCGCCCGATGAATAACGGCACGATTGCACACCTACCCGAGCTCATTGCCCTTCAAGGCCTTGTACGAAATAAAAAACACGGCGCGCGTTCAAAAGCAGCTCAAACAGGCCATCGTAGCACACGCCTACGTGGCCGAGGCATGGACTTTGCCGATGTACGAAATTATCAGGCAGGCGATGAAATTCGACATATGGAGTGGCGTTCAACCGCACGTACCGGTCGCCCGCATATTAAGCTTTACCAAGAAGAACGAGAACGCCCTGTGGTCCTCTTGGTTGATTTTAATCCTTCGATGTATTTTGGTACACATGATGTATTTAAATCCGTTCTTGCCGCACGTCTTGCGGCTTTACTGGCCTGGATTGCCAGTGCAGAAGGGGATCGCGTGGGGGGATTCTTATTTTCAGCCACACAGCACGACGAATGCATCCCAAAAAATCGCCAGCAAGGGGTTCTGCCTTTGTTGGCTAAGCTCTCTCACTATACATCAAGCTTACAACAGACACAGGGTATAGCAGCCCGCCCGTTAAACGATGTTTTGCTTCGCTTGAAGCGCGTTTTAAAACCTGGCAGTGTACTCATTCTTATCAGTGATTTTTATACTTTAGATGACACCTCAGAGCGCTTGCTAAGGCGGATTAAAAAACACAATGATCTCATCGCGTATCATGTTGCAGACCTACTCGAGCTCACCGCCCCCAAACTAGGCCTTTACCCTATAACCGATGGCACAAAAACCAGCTTTTTAGACCTCAGAAAACAAGCCGCAGCAACAGCTTATGGCAACACCTTAAAAGCACGACAAGATGCGATTGAGAACATATTTAATCGCTTATGCTCTCCTTATTTCTCAGTCACAACAGAAACCGATTGGGCGACCCTTGCGCATCAAAGCTTTCCAAGGAGTTCGCATGCCTAACGCAAACCCGCTCGCAGGCTTGCGTGATATTCATCTGCCACATGCGGTCAGTGCCTGGCCTCCAGGACCGGCTTATTATGCTTTAATAGCTGTATTAATTATTATGATCTTGCTATTTATTCAGCGCCAAAAACATCAACAACGAACGGCCCCCAAGCGCGAGGCACTGGCTGAACTCGCACAAATAGAAGACAACTATACAAACCAAAGTATGCATGCAAATCAGATTGCTGCTGACATCACCCTCTTACTCAAGCGCGTTGCACTGGTTTATCATCCACGACTTGATGTCGCAAGCTTGCATGGCCAGGCATGGGTGCTGTTTCTAGAAAAAACCAGCCAGGACATCGACTTTCAATCTATTGAAAATAGCTTACTAGATACCCCGTTTAACCCCAATAATAATCCGCAGACCGCCGAGCAACTGTCACTGCTATTAAACGCCACTCGTCGTTGGATCAAACAACGGAGAAAACAATGTTTGAACTAACCACCCCACTTGCCCTACTTGCCTTGCCTGTGCCGTTTATGCTTTGGTTTTGTCTGCCTCGTGCCAAGCAGTCGCATCAAAGCACGCTTAAGATCCCTTTTTTTGATCTTGTCGCACCGATTCAAACGCCAAGCAGACAAAACCAAACCGGCGCATTGGCTTGGCTCTATCTTATTTGGGTGCTTATCGTATGTGCTGCTGCAGGCCCCCGCTGGGTGGGAGCGCCTCTGTCGCTCACACATGAAGGCCATAACATCATGTTAGTATTAGATATTTCTGGCAGCATGGAGATTCGAGACCATGCCCAGCATGGCCAGCCTAAAACACGTTTGGATTTAGTCAAGCAAGCGGCAGAGCATTTTGTGAAACATCGAACCGACTCTCAGATAGGCCTTATTTTATTTGGGACTCGCGCCTATTTGCAAACCCCGCTCACAAAAGACCATGCCACGGTTTTAATGCGCCTTAAAGATGCAACCGTTGGTCTCGCTGGTAAAACAACCGCGCTGGGTGATGCGCTAGGCCTTGCCGTAAAACACATGCAACATGTGCCCAAAAAAGGCCGGGTTATTATTTTACTCACCGATGGCGCTAATAACTCGGGCATGATGCTCCCCTTAAAAGCCGCAGAGCTGGCCAAGCATGACAACATTAAGGTGTATACTATTGGCCTTAGCAGTGGCAACAGTGTTCCTTTGTTTGGTGGAATGCCTGTCGTAGCTGATGATTTAGACGAACCCACATTAAAAACCATTGCCTCAATGACCCAAGGTCAATATTTTCATGCTACAGACAAGCGCTCTTTGGAGCACATTTATCAGTTGATTAATCAACTAGAAACCGTAACACACGATAATACAACCATTCGTCCTGAACATCTCTTTTATCCTTATCCGCTGGCATTGGCCCTTATTTTTTTCATGCTCTGGCTTACCCTATCCATATTGAGAGGGCAACGCACATGAATTATCAGCTTCATTTTTTACGCCCAGAATGGTTTTTTGCAGTGATCCCACTGGTTTTTCTTGGCTACGCGCTTTTACAGAAAAAAACCATACCACATGCATGGAAACGTGCTTGTGACACACACCTCTTACCTTATCTAATTAAAACAGAGGGCCTAGGCGCTCAAAAACGCGCCTATATCAATTTACTTACAGCGGCTTTTTTTATGATTTTAAGCCTGACAGGCCCTGCGGGGGAAAAATTACCGACGCCGACATTTCATGCGGTTCATCCCCATCTTATTCTGATGGATTTATCCCACGATATGCTTAAAAAAAATATTGAACCCAACCGCCTAACACGTGCAAAATTTAAATTGCATGATATTTTTCAACATCCCAACAAAGGCCAATTTGGACTCATTGTGTATACCAGCGAGCCCTTTACTGTGTCCCCTTTAACGTTTGATGCACAAACGATTGATGCGCTCATTGATCAACTCAACCCGAGCATTATGCCTGTTGCTGGCATGAACCTTGCCGACGCCCTTACAGAAGGGGCTCAACTCATGAAGCAGTCAGGTGTTTCTTATGGCAATATACTCGTACTCACTGGCACACCGCCTTCAACTGCTGCCACTCAGGCTGTAAAAAAACTCGCTGACAAGCAAATTCATACGTCTATTTTACCGCTCACCACGTCTAAAGCGCACCGAACTGCTTTTAATGCTTTTTCAAAAGCTGGGGATGGACAAACCATTGCTTTTACTAATACAGACAAAGACATTAAACAATGGCTCGCAGAAGATATGCATCGCGATACATTCCAAGAAAACCTCAACGATACCATTCCTCTCTGGCGTGACGACGGCCGTTGGCTTTTAATTCCAGCCCTTATGTTACTGCTGCCTATTTTTAGGCGCAGATGGCTCATGAGGATACAAACATGATGCGTTTTTATTGTTGTTTAAGTTTGTTTTTAATTAGCATCAATCAAGCCTATGCTTTTGATATTAAGCCTTGGTTTGAAAATATTAACCAACGCGCAGCACGTCTTTTAGTAGAAAAAAAATATGCTGATGCCGAAAAAACGTTTACACGCCCCGATTGGCAAGCCGTTGCTGCTTATCGCAGAACAAACTACACCAAAGCCTCCAAACAATTTAAAACACTCGGCGGCGTGCTTGGGTTATATAACCAAGGCAATGCGCTGGCATACCTTGGTCAATACAAAGAAGCCATTCAAGCATATGATAAAGCGCTTAAGATCAATCCAAAACATCAGGATGCGCAATATAATCGTGATTTATTAAAAAAATTATTAGAAGAAGATAAATCTCAATCTAAGCAAGAGCAAGAACAATCTAAGCAAGAGCAAGAACAATCTAAGCAAGAGCAAGAACAATCTAAGCAAGAGCAAGAACAATCTAAGCAAGAGCAAGAGCAATCTAAGCAAGAGCAAGAACAATCTAAGCAAGAGCAAGAACAATCTAAGCAAGA
>JAHZKG010000015.1 GCA_022600515.1 Gammaproteobacteria bacterium | reverse complement strand
GTGCTAAAAAGACGATGCTATGGCTTGAGTCATGTCACTCGATTATTTCAACGACTCATGCTGGACTTGGTTGGCTTCGAAAGGTTCAATCCATCTATGGCATGACATTATACAGTTCAACGCAAAGACGCCAAGAGCCGATTTATATTTACTGAAAACCCTTTACATTTCATTCTTACTTGGCTAAATTACTCTTCCGATAAACATAAAGGACAAAGAGTAACCATGAGCTTGCCTTACAAGAAATACATTTGCGTCATCTGTGGCTTTATTTATGACGAAGCCGAAGGATGGCCGGAAGATGGCATTGAAGCCAATACACGCTGGGAAGAAGTGCCTGAAAACTGGTTTTGTCCTGACTGCGGTGCCAGTAAAATTGATTTTGAAATGATTGAAATGGAGTAAGCATTTACTCCATTTTAATCCAATTAAGTCACCTGATTTCTGGATAAGAAAACTTAGGGCCTCTCATCAATTAAAAGTGTAAATTCCCCCCACCGCCTACGCCACCCGGCTTGTCCGGGTGGTCCAGAAAAGTTTAAAATTTCAAAAAAGTTGATTTCATTTTAAAACTATTCATCCTGTACTTGAAAATTTCTTGATGAGATCTACTTGGCAGCATCAATTATTTGCTTTGCCTAAGCATATTATCCTGGACCACCCGGACAAGCCGGGTGGCGTAGGCGGTGGTGGGCTGTGAACTCAGAATTTAATTGATGAGAGGCCCTAAGTTTTCTTATCCAGAACTCAGGTTAATTAAACTAAATCTGGCTTCACAATAACCAACACAACAATTGCAGTTAAAAGCACAGTTGGTAGTTCGTTAAACATACGATAAAAAACACTTGTACGCATATTTTTTTCTTGCTTAAACCGCCGAACAAAATGCCCGCACAATAAATGATAGCCCCACAACACGCCAACCAAACTTAATTTAATATGCATCCAAGTCGCAGCTTGATAGTAAGACACCATCGCCGTATAAAGCACCATGCCAAGCGCTGTAGTAGACAATGCTGCAGGCCACATAATGCCATAATATAAACGCCGTTCCATACACTTAAAACGTCCAAGGCTTATTTCATCTTGCGCATCCGCATGATAAACAAACAGCCGCGGCAAATAAAATAGTCCTGCAAACCAAGCCACCATTGCAATCACATGAAACGCTTTCACCCACAGCATGTATTTATACTCCTCTGATGATTTATTTTTTTTGTCGTCGTTTGCGTCGTCTTGAGCGCTTCAAGGTATTCAGTGCCTCGACACCCAGTGAGAACCCCATAGCAAAATAAATGTATCCTCGGGGGATATGAAAAGCAAAGCCGTCGGCTATTAGAATCATGCCGATTAAAATTAAAAAGCTTAATGCAAGCATTTTAACCGTTGGATGTTTTTCAATAAATGCACTGACAGGCTCACTAGCCCAAATCATAATCGCAATCGTAATGGTAATCGCCGTTGCCATCACCCAAAAATGTGGCGTTAATCCAATGGCTGTTAAAACGCTATCTAATGAAAAAATAATATCCATAAGGCCCACTTGTAAAATAACGCTTCTAAAACTTATGGCTGCTGCAGATGCTCTGCCTTCTGCTTCTTCAAGCGCTTCTGGCTCAACTTCAATGTGAATTTCTTGCGTTGCTTTAGTAATTAAAAAAATACCACCGACCAATAGAAACAAATCACGTGCTGAAAAACTAAAGTCATCAAATATAATGAGCGGTGTTGTAAATTTAACAAGCCAAACTGCCGAAGCAAGCAATAATAAGCGTGTAACCCAAGCAACGGTCAACCCCCATTGCCTGGCCCGCTTTCGAGAAGCAGCGGGTAAACGCTCGGTTAGAATTGCCAAGAACACTAAATTATCAATGCCTAGCACGATTTCTAAGATAATAAGTGCCAGTAAACTCGAAACTAAATTCAGCCATTCCATATCATATTACCCCATGCATTCACTTTCCCACAGAGTCTGGCTATAATAGCCAGCCAGGACAGTATAAAGCGAGTACTCTAATCATAACTTTCATCAAAAAATTGCTGTGCAATAAGAAATCCAAAAGAGCCGATATTCACTCTGACTATATCATACCGCGTAACGCACATCATCTATCTAAAACAGAGATCAATGCGAATGCACTCACAGTGCTGAATCGTCTGAACAGTGCCGGGTTTAATGCCTATCTTGTCGGCGGTAGTGTGCGTGATTTACTGCTTCGGAAAATTCCCAAAGACTTTGATGTTGCGACCGATGCAACACCCAACCAGATTCGAAAATTATTTAAAAATGCGCGTATTATTGGCCGTCGCTTTAAACTAGTTCATATTTTATATCATCGTGAAATCATTGAAGTCGCAACGTTTCGTGGCAGTGAAGCCAAAGATAAACAAGCTGAGCAGCGTACCAATGCGAAAGGCATGCTCGTTCGAGACAATGTATATGGCAATTTAGAAGAAGATGCCTGGCGCCGCGATTTTACAATTAATTCTCTTTACTATGATGTCCGAGACTCTGCCATTATTGATTATACCGGTGGCTTCCAAGATGTAATGAAAAAAAGCATTCGAATGATTGGCGATCCGAGCCTGCGTTATCAAGAAGATCCTGTTCGTATTTTACGCGCCATTCGTTTTAGTGCCAAACTTGGGTTCACCATAGAAGAAAATACAGCCACCCCAATTGAAACATCCAAGCATTTATTAGAACACGTGGCAGGATCACGTTTATTTGATGAATTCACAAAGCTCTATCAATGCGGTGCTGCGGAATCTGTTCAAGCACAGCTGGTTCAATATGGTATTTTTGAAACCTTTTTTCCGAAGACACATGTATTATTTAATTCAGAATACCCAGTCGAAGCTTTACTCAACTTTGCACTTAAAAGTACGGATGCGCGCGTTAAAGAGGGTAAACCTGTTATTCCATCCTTTCTTTTTGCCGCATTGCTTTGGTTTCCTTTTTTAGATCAAAAAGAAAAAATAGAGGCCAAAGCCACTTTAGAAAACGAAGAATTTGATGCGCTGGCTGCCATGGAACGAGCGATGGCCCTGATATTGCGAGAACAATGTAAAATTATTACTGTTCCCAAACGCCATACACAAGTTGTTCGTGAAATTTGGCTTTTTCAATACCGGCTTCAAAAACGCAGTAGCAAACGCGCACAAGATCTCCTAGAAAACCCCCGCTTTAGAGCCGCCTATGACTTTTTAGGGCTTCGGGCATTGGCAGGCGATGAATCAATGGAACTGGCTGAATGGTGGACTGTATTTCAAGATGCAACCCCAAAAGCACAAAGTAAAATGTTAGTCGATCAAAGAAAAAAAGAGCCTGGTACCAAAAAAAAACGCCCTAAGAAAAAATCCAAATGATCCGGTGTTACTTAGGGCTCGGAAGCAATTTAGATAATCCAAAACAACAGATTCAGCTTGCAATCAAAGCACTACAGGCATTGCCTTGCTCTCGTTTTAAAGCCGTGTCACCTGTGTATCACAGCATACCAGCCGGTGTTTCCACTGAGCAGCCCATGTATTACAATGCGGTGGTTTTTCTTGTGACAGATTTGTCTGCATATGATTTACTTAAGCACTGTAACCTACTTGAAAATCAGCAAAGGCGCCTGCGATTAAAGCGCTTTGATGCACGTACGATTGATATTGATATTTTGCTCTATGGCACACAAACGATAGAAACATCCAATCTAACCATTCCACATCCAAGACTCCACCTACGTGATTTTGTCTTGGTACCGCTACTTGATTTATGGCCTGAGGCAAGCTTGCCTGATGGACGCAATTTAAATCACTGCCTTGAAGCACTCACAACGCGTTATATTGCAGAATAAAAAACAAGCCTCTAACATGGCGCTTTACTAGGGTTTTTCACGCGCCCATAAAATAGCGAGCCAAACACCGCCGATACAGATGGCGCTATCCGCTAAATTAAACACAGGCCAATGATGCGTTTTGTAAAAAACATCTAAAAAATCAATCACATAGCCCAATCTAATGCGATCGATTAAATTCCCAACTGCGCCGCCTAAAATCAAAGCAAGCGCGAGCATTTGTGTGAATAACTTCGGCGCTAAACGAATAATCCATACAATCAAGCCAATGCTCACGAGTGCACTAAAGCCTGAAAAAAACCAGGTATGCCAACTTCCTGACTCGGCTAAAAAGCTAAATGCAGAGCCTGAGTTAAAAGCAAGGGTCCAAGAGAACATAGGAAAAACAGCAACTGATTCGTACGGCATTAAATGCATCATCGCCCAATATTTTGTGAGTTGATCTAACAAAACAACAAATACACTCAGTAACAACGCAATGGCTTTTTTCATGCCCAAGTCCTTGCTTCTCCTGCACCTGATAGATTAGTGATACAGCGTCCGCATAGCCCAGGATGCTGCGTGTTTTCACCAATATCATCCACGCGATGCCAGCATCTTACACATTTGGTTGCATTCGAGGATTTAACGCTTACAGCAAGCCCTGACATAGCGCTGTCTAATACATCATCTGGCTTATCATCCAACGATAATAAATTAACGCCTGATGTAATCAACACAAATCGTAATTCTTCGCCCAAAGGCTCAAGCATTGCACGCGTTGTGTCATCCACATATAAATCTATTTCTGCGGCAAGAGCAGAGCCAATAACACCGCCTTTTCGTGCAATTTCTAAGGCCTGGTTTACTGCTTCTCGAATGCTATAAATTTCATCCCAATTAATTGCATCAGATTCGGCCAATCCTTCAGGCCACGCCGTATACCATGTTTCTAAAAACAAAGGATTATCTGTTTTACCCGGCAAAACATCCCACACTTCATCTGCAGTAAACGACAAAATAGGCGCCAACAAACGCACCAGCATGTGAATAATATGATACATCGCATTTTGACAAGAGCGTCGTGCAACGCTATTTTCAGCCGTTGTGTACTGCCTGTCTTTAATAATATCTAGATAAAAGCCACCCAAATCAATCGCACAAAATTGATGGATTTTTTGATAAATCAAATGAAACTGATACGTTTCATAAGCAGCTAACACTTCAGCTTGTAACGCCTGTGCTCGTGCAACAATGAACTTATCGATCTTAACCCACTCTGACACTGGCAAACTATCACGTTCAAATTCAAAATCAAATAAATTAGAGAGCAAAAATCGCATGGTATTACGAATGCGGCGATACACATCGGCATTACGCTTAATAATTTCTTCGGATAAACTCACATCCTGCTTGTAGTCTGCAGAAGCCACCCATAAACGTAAAATATCAGCGCCATATTGTTTGATGAGTTTGTCTAAGGCAACATAATTTCCTTTGGATTTTGAGAATTTTTTACCATCCGAATCAACCGTATATCCATGGGTTAATACTGAGCGATAAGGCGGTACATTATTCATTCCAACCGCTGTGGTGAGTGATGAGTTAAACCAACCTCGATGCTGATCGGAACCTTCTAGATATAAATCAGCCACCACCTGGTTGCCGCCATCAGGGTTTAAAACTGTTCGATGTGAAACCCCTGAGTCAAACCATACATCTAAGACATCCATCGATTTTTCGTAGTCTTCATGCGCATCACCCAGTAATTCAGCTGGGTTTAACTCGAACCATGCTTCAATGCCGCCGTCTTCAATTTTAAGGGCCACAGCCTCAAGCAAGGCTGGTGTCTCTGGGTGTAGCTCACCCGTGGTGCGATGCATGAAAAACGGAATCGGAATACCCCATGCACGCTGCCGTGAGATGCACCAATCGGGCCTGCCTTCAACCATACTTCGAATGCGTGCTTCACCCCACCCAGGTATCCAAGTGACCGTGCTAATTTGATCAAGTAAAGCTGTACGTAAACCCGCTTTATCCATACCAATAAACCATTGCGGTGTTGCCCGAAAAATAATCGGTGATTTATGACGCCAACAATGGGGATAGCTATGGGATAACACAACATCATGTAATAACACGCGGCGGTCGCGAAGTGTTTCTAAAATAATTTTATCTGAATTTCGAACAGATAGACCAGCAAACAAAGGCGTTTCTTCTGTGTAATTTCCATTGCCTAACACAGGATTTGCACAAGGCAATTTATATTTTAAACCCACCAAATAATCATCAGGACCATGTGCAGGTGCTGTATGCACACAACCCGTACCTGACTCTGTGGTCACATGAGTGCTCAAAACAACCGGTACAGTTCTATCATCAAATAATGGATGTTGTAAGCGTATATTTTCTAATGCGGCGCCTTCAATTTCGGCAGATACCGTCCACTCAGCTATTCCATAACGCGCACAAACCGACTCAACTAATTCTTTCGCAATAACAAAATATTGTGTGCCTGTATCAATCAAAGCATACATCAGCTCAGGATGCAGCGAAACGGCTTCATTGGCCGGCAAGGTCCAAGGGGTTGTTGTCCAAATAGGAACAATAACGGTTTTTTTATCATCTAAATTAAAACCGGCTAATACTGCTTGATTCGCTTCTGCTTTAAACGCAACATCAATAGAAGGTGATTGCTTGTCTTCATATTCCACTTCAGCTTCAGCCAATGCAGAACGACAATCAAGACACCAGTGCACCGGTTTAAAGCCTTGCTGCAAATGACCGCCTGCTAAAATTTGACCCAACGCCCGAACCACATTGGCTTCATAGTGATAATCCATTGTGATATATGGGTTTTGCCACTCACCTACTACACCTAAACGCTCAAACTCACTTTTTTGAATATCTATCTGACTACTGGCATATTTTCTACAATGCAGACGAAACGTTTTAGCGTCCACTTTAACACCGGCCTTGCCTACTTTTTTCTCAACGTTAAGCTCAATAGGTAAACCATGGCAATCCCAACCTGGACGATACGGCGCGTCATAGCCGCTCATGGTTTTAGATTTAACAATAATATCTTTTAGGATTTTATTCAGCGCATGGCCTGCGTGCAAATGACCATTAGCATACGGCGGACCATCATGTAAAATAAACTGCTTTTCGCCTCGACGCGCCACACGAATTTGTTCATATAGCGCCGCACTTTGCCAACCGGCCAAACGTGCGGGCTCTCGGCCAGCAAGATTAGCTTTCATTGGAAAAGCCGTATGCGGTAAATTTAAAGTACTTTTATAATCCATAGCTTGGGTCTGTTCGGTCATGAGGTTACTCTAACTGGAAACGCATCTATTAAACGAGGAAACAAGGCACGAGCTTCCACAATATCTGCTTTAATTTGGATAATAAGTGCCTCAAGCGAAGAGAATTTTACCTCACCTCGCAACTGGTGTAAAAAAAACACCTCTAAATGTTCTCCATACAACGAACCATCAAAATCAAACAAGTGAACTTCTAAGCGATTCGTCAATCCATCTACAGTTGGTCGGCGCCCTAAATTAGCAACCCCTTGATAAACCAATCCGTTTGAGCGCTTAACGCTCACACAAAAAACGCCTGTCATAGGAAGTACCGTACGCCCAGCCCTTATGTTAGCCGTAGGCACACCAAACGTTCGGCCCAGTTTATCTCCTTCGACCACGCGACCATACATGCTATATGAGCGCCCTAAAAGCGTTGCCGCTTGCGTTAAAGCACTGGCATTGAGCATCTCGCGAATGCGTGTTGAGCTAATACGTGCCTTCTCTGATAGCACATCAGGATAAATCGTCAGTTCAGCGTCTACATCTTCTGCTATGTGTTTCAGTAAATTAACATCTCCCGCACGCTCAGAGCCAAAGCGAAAATCTTCACCAATGAATAATGTTTTAACCCGAAGATGTGAAAAAATTAACTGATGAGCAAAATCATGTGCAGACATCGAAGCCAATGCATCGTTAAACCGCAAACAAGCAACATAATCAATATCCAGTCGTTGTAATTGTCGCCATTTTTCTTTGAAATGTGTGAGTCTTGCTGTAGGCGATGCATGCTGAAAATATTCATACGGCTGGGGTTCAAATAACACAACCAGTGTGGGTAATTTTTGACGGCTCGCTTCTTTTTTTAGCGCCTGCAAAAGCACCTGATGCCCGCAATGCACCCCGTCAAAATTACCAATTGTTGCCACTGTATCTGTCTTTAGACACGTCGCAGAATGAACCCCTCGTAGCAACCGCATAATTTTTTAATCTAACTCAAATAATTTTTTAATCTTTGATATTAGGCTGAACAATCAGCATATCACAGTGCGATCCATGTAAAATGGCATTCGCTGTTGAACCGAGTAATAAAGCCAGTCCATGCTTTCCGTGACTTCCAGCGACAATCAAATCAACCTGATGCTCGTCAGCTAGCCTTACAATTTCATTTTTCACCGAACCAAACTCAAGTAACCGATGCTTCGCATCAACACCCAACTGATCTGCTAAGGCATTCAATTCTTTTTCCGCTTGCTCACGAATAGACACTTCCACCTCTGCAAACCCTGCAAATCCTGGATAAGCATATGCTGGAATTGGTTCAACCACATGTACTAAAAGTAATTCGGCCTGATTTTCATCTGCGATTTTCTTCGCCTTATGCGCGGCACTTACACCCACTTCATCAAAATCCGTCGCGAACAATACTTTTTTATACATGCTCTTCTCCTTTATTAGCGCTTATCTGGGATTCTTAGTCATCAAACAAAACTACTCACCATAAATATGCTTTACAATATTATTCGTGACCGCTTTTACTGTTAATTTATCTGTTTCAAAGCTCACATCAGCCAACTCTTCATAAAAAGGCTCTCGCTCATCTCGCAAACTTTCAAGACGCCCTTCTAGATCACTGGTTTGCAATAATGGACGTTTGGTATCTCGCTTGGTTCGCTCAAACTGCTGTTGCAACGACGTTCGTAAATAAATAACGGTGCCTCTTGCTGCCAACGCATTGCGATTTTCAGGTGTCATGATAACACCACCGCCAGTTGCCAACACGATGTTCGTTTTTTGAGTTAATTCCTCGATAACCTTTTGCTCGCGTCGGCTAAACCCTTCGTCGCCTTCCACGTCAAATATCCAAGATAAGTCAGCGCCTGCGCGCTCTTCAATGACTTCATCTGAATCATAGAAATCAAGTTTCAATTCTCTTGCCAAGGTTCGGCCAATTGTACTTTTACCGGCACCCATAGGCCCAATTAGAAAGATATTACGTACTTTAACGATGCTCATAATTTAATGACATACCTCTATTCTCAACATCCAACCAAAATAAACCCCATTGAGTGTCACGCAGCAATTCTAGCACGTGCTTTGCTTCATCACATCCTTTCCTTATACGACGCGTTAGAATAGTACCTTAAGTTTTGAAAAATTGGAATTTTTAAAGCCTTTTGTTTTCAAGATAATTCGCTTTAAATAAAGAGCTATGTTAATTTTCTTTCACGTACAATTAAAATAGCAAAACTTTTTGAAACAAAGGACAGCCATGGAAACCTTCGAAGAGTTACAATGTGCCACAATTCAGGTCATTCTTGATTACTATCGTTATACTTGTGAAGAAAACACTGACGAGTCTCTTACGCTTAGCGAGCATAAAGCAGCAGGAGATACCAGTGAAACATGGGCTCAAATTGATAACCAACTTCAAGCCTCCTCGACCCTCTCTCTGGCCAAAAGCTTACTTCAAGAACCGCCCTTACAGCGAGACGCTTGTTTAGATACCTATATACATAAAGCAACAGAAACCAATAACACCCGAACGCTACTGCTTATGCAACTTAAAAAAATTCTCTCCATCATAGATGACTGTATCAATACACATTTCGCCAATGCCAATCTATTTACGCTTCAATCACCCAAAGAAAAACTAACAACCTATCTTAAAAACATTCAAACCAATATGCCGGCCCGAGGCAATGCAAAACGCGCACTTGAAACCTTTTTTGATACATTAAAAATTGATATACCTGCAAGCCATCAAAATCTTTACAACCACCTACACCAGCTGTTTTTAATCAATGCGCTACATAATAAAATGCAAACACTAGAAACAATCATACAAGCGCATGCAGAAACCAATCAGTCTCAAATTATAGCACTTTTAAAGCAAAATAAAATACTACAACAAACCATACACACCTATGAAGGCTCTGATGCAGAACCTGATGAAGGCTTTGGCGAGGAGTTTAATGATCCCAGCCTTACAGCGCGATTTTTTGCTCCACTCGTATAAAATCAATTATACTGTTTTTTATACTATCTTTAATATTAGATTAAACATTAAAATAACCTGAGTCTTCTATCACTATGACTATGAAAAAACCTCTTTCTCTTTTTTGGCGCCGAGGCCTTTGGACACTCATCAGCATTTCTTTTTTCTTATTAATTTGCTTCGGATTTGTTTACATCTATGCAGAAAGTCAATTACCTAATGTCGACTCACTCAAAACAATCCAGCTTCAAGTACCGCTACAAATTTATACACAAGACGGTCAACTGATTCAAGAATATGGCGAAAAAAAACGAATTCCCGTCAGCTATGATGAAATCCCACAAACGCTCGTACATGCCGTGCTTGCAACCGAAGACCAACGATTTTTTGAACACCCAGGGGTCGATATTTTAGGCCTTGGACGTGCCGCCGTTCGTATGATTCAAACCGGCACAAAATCACAAGGTGGTAGTACGATTACGATGCAGGTTGCCCGTAATTTTTTTCTCAACCGTAAAAAAACATTTCTTAGAAAATTCAATGAAATCTTACTGGCCATCAAAATAGACCGTGAATTAAGTAAAGAAAAAATACTTGAGCTCTATTTAAATAAAATTTATCTTGGTAACCGTGCTTATGGCGTTGCTGCAGCATCACAAGTCTATTATGGCAAACGATTAAACGAACTAACCGTAGCACAGTTAGCCATGCTCGCTGGCCTCCCACAAGCCCCTTCTTCACAAAACCCTATCTACAACCCTAAAGCCGCGTTAAAACGCCGTAACCATGTACTAGAACGTTTACGTGAAAACGAGTTCATAACAGAAGAAGTGTTTCAAGAAGCCATTCATGAACCGCTGACCGCAAGCTTTCATGGCATTAAAACAGAAGTTGATGCGCCTTATGTTGCAGAAATGATTCGCCAGTCGCTGTATGACCACTTTGGTTCTGATGCCTATACACGTGGATATAAAGTCTATACAACGATAAATGCAACCCTACAAAAAAATGCGAATACCACTATCGAAACACATCTTTTAGATTATGACAAAAGACATGGCTACCGTGGCCCTGTTTCTAAAATAACGCCACAGGAGAGCTACTCAGACAAAGCATTGAAAAAAATATTTAAGCCTTATCCTACCGTCAATCAATTAGAACCGGCTATTGTTCTATCGGTTGAAGACAAAGCCGTTGATGTACTGAACAAACACGGTGAAACCATTACATTGCCTTGGTCTGGACTCAACTGGGCGCGCCCAGCGCTGAAAAAAGGCTGGGTTGGAAAACAGCCAGAAAAAGCATCAACTATTGTTTCAATTGGTGATATTATCTACATTAAGAAAAATAAAAATAAAACATGGGGGCTCTCACAACTACCCCAAGTAGAAGCTGCATTGGTTGCCTTAAACCCAAAAAACGGCTCAATAGAAGCCTTGGTTGGTGGTTTTAATTTTCAACGCAGTAAATTCAACCGCGCCACACAAGCAGACAGACAACCAGGTTCTAGCTTCAAACCGTTTATTTATGCAGGCGCACTATCCAAAGGCTACACACTGGCAACCCTTATTAATGACGCCCCAATCGCCATGGACGATCCAAGCCAAGAAGGGCTCTGGCGTCCACATAATGCAAACAACCAATTCGCAGGTCAAACACGTCTTAAAGCCGGCCTTACAAGCTCACGCAACTTGGTTTCTATTCGCATTCTAGATGATATTGGCATTGATTATGCAATTGATTTTGTAAGTCGCTTTGGCTTTCAAAAAGAAGACTTGCCCCATACCCTCTCACTCGCCCTTGGTACTTTAACCATAAGTCCACTTGACCTGGCTGCAGCTTACGCCATATTTGCGAACAATGGATATAAAGTAGAGCCATATGTAATCGATAAAATCATCGATATCCAAGGCGATGTTCTCCTGCAAGCCACACCAACTGCCGTGCCTTCGAATATAACAGAAAATAATAAACCGTTTACGATGCAAGCACCCCGCGTCATATCAGAAGAAGTGGCCTTTCTTATGAATACAGCCCTAAGAGAAGTCGTCCAAGTGGGTACTGCGCGCGGTGCGCGTGTCTTAAACCGCAAAGATATTGGAGGAAAAACAGGCACAACCAACGACCAATTAGATGCTTGGTTTGCAGGCTACAGTCCTGATTTAGTGACAACAGCCTGGGTTGGATATGATAACCCTATCTCTCTACATGAATACGCCTCACGGGTTACCCTGCCTATTTGGGTTGACTTTATGCGCGTTGCCTTAAAAGATAAACCCGATGAGCCGCTCGCCGTTCCCGAGCATATTGTAATTAAAAAAATTAATGCTAAAACAGGCTTGGTTGATACAAGTAATAATGCTTCAAGCATTGATGAATATTTCCGGGAAGATTTAGTGCCTGATGATGCGACTGTTGCACCAAATATTGATGAGAAAACCACTAAAAAACAAATGCAACCACATGATTTATTTTAGGGTGTGCTGACAATTGGGCTACAGCCCTAATAACATGCGATAAGATCCGGAGCAGTATTAAAATCATCCCCATGGCTTAGGTGCGGCACTGTGTCTACAGCATCAACCAATATCTCTTGCTTTGCTTGCTGAGCGCATTGATACTGCTTAGAAAAATAACTAGAAAAAAAGCCATATGTGCTACATGATGCTAAAGGTGATGAGCTATTTTCCTGCATTAGCATGTCTGCTCTTTCCCCAATAGCTGCCTCTTCTTTCTGATGTTTTTCAATCAAATCAGAAGCAGGAATAATACTTAAACTTTTAATCAGCACTAACAGTACAAAACTAAATCCCATGGTTTGCGGAACCATTAAAGCGCCCGTTATCAACGAGATCCCGACCATACTTTGCACAAATGATATACTAAGCTGCAAGCCAATTTTTTTAGTGATTTTATAATCAGATTGGTAATCAAACAATGACTTACTCAATAAATAAGCCGCTGCATTGAGGCAAATAATGGCATCAAGCATGATTTGACTTAGCGTGAATATATGAACTGCTGATAGAATCAACAAAAATACAACCGTTCCACCAAAATAGATTTTTGCTGTTAGATATTCCCAATCAATCACCTTTCCTAATTTTTTCCGTTCATACAGAAAAAACAGCGTATCCATCAAAGGCACCAATTTTTTAAACACTAAATATCCAAACATCAAACTCCCAAACGATGATATTGGAATTAGTGGGGTTGTCACACTTAAAGTAATCGCAGCAATAAAGCTAAAATTGCACACGGCTTCCCATAACGATTTGAGTTTAAAATAAAAATCAATTTGCTCTGTATTCAATATTTTTCTAATTGAATACACTGCTTTGAGCAAGCTTGAAGCCACAACCATAGCAAGAAAAAAAACAGGGATATTCAGTAATGTCGCCGCTGCATTTCTGCTAAAAATTAATAACAACCATAAGCTCTCTTCATGCGCTGAATAAAAACCTAATCCGGTATAACACCCTAAAGTTGCTAATGATAAAGCATGACGGAGCTTTTTTAATTGAGCAGGTGCTTTAGATTGCCCATATGCATCCGATGCTTTTTTCAACCTATATGCCAATATTGAAAAATAAGCACCAAAAATGATCATACCTTTGATTCATCCTTATTTTAAAATCAATGTCTTTTATATGTTCATTTATACTTAAAGTCAAATTGCTCTATAAAAATACAACCAATATAGCTCATGCTGTTAACTCTGATGCTGCTGATGCCAACCTGGAAAATCAAGGCTTACTGGAATGATTTTCATCGTTAAAATAAGAAGTTATACCGCTTGGTTTGCTTAAAGAGTCAAAGAAACGCAGGGTCCGGGCTTGGGCAATTCATCGCTAACGCGCGATGACTGTTTTTTTGATCGATTTTCAATAACTAGCAACGACTTATTTATTTAAATAATTTCACCATTCCAAAGCCGTGTAAGAAAATATTCCCAAGGAAGAATATATATACCCTCTTCTTTTAGTGCTATTGGATCTTGGCTAACCATATAATATTTTTCTATTTTTTTTTCTTCCATTAAATAACGTAAACCTTTTAAATGCTTCGATGATATTTTTTTTGAGGCTTTTACTTCAATTGCTACCTGATCACCAATAATAAAATCCACCTCTTGCCCATCAGATGTGCGCCAAAAACATAACGGCAATTTCTTTCTAAAATAACTTAGATAAGCACGAAGCTCCATCGCAATAAAGTGCTCAAATGCTTGACCAAACAAATCCGTTTTTTCAGGAATAGCGTCTATCCTCGCAAGTCTATTTTTTACCCCGGTATCAAAATAATAAAAACGCGCCGTTGCTATAGCTTTTCGTTTAACAGAATGCCTCCACGGTAAAACAGAAAAGCCTAAAAAACTGTCTTCTAAAATTTGATAATATTCCCGTAATGTCACACTGCTTACGCCTGCATCACTTGCAATAGATGTAAAATTCAATGTAGCACCGCTTGTTAATGCCGATAATTGTAAAAAGCGACTAAATGCCGGTAGATTTTTTACCAACGCTTCTGCTTTAATTTCTTCTTCTAAATACGTATGTACATAAGCATCCAAGTCTTCTTCCGGCTCATCACTCAATACCACCATGGGTAAACCGCCATATTGCAAATAACGCGGCAAGTTAAAGTGTCCCAACTCATGATAAGTTAATGGGTATAATTCTGCCTGACGTGCACGACCAGCCAATAAGTTTACCCCTTGACATTTTAATTTTCGCGCACTACTACCGGTTAATAAAAACCGTATTTTTTTATTTTCAATTAATCGATGCACTTCATTTAATAAATCAGGGACACGCTGTATTTCATCAATAACGACATATGCTTTTTCATTAAGATCTATCATAGACTCAATTTGACTTGGATTTGCCATCAGTCTCATATAAGTTTCTGAGTGCAGCAAATCAATGACGAATGCCTCGGAGCCTAAGTTATGCTTAATCAACGAGGATTTTCCAGTCGCTCGAGGCCCAAATAAAAAATGAGACTTTTTATCTATCAGATCTTTCAAATTAAGCGTTCGATCAATAAACATAAAATAACCTAAAATCTAAAGTTTTTTTTTATATTTTAGCATAAAATCTAAAGCATGGGTTTATAATTATGTCGTATCAATGGGTTCAGGTTCACTCGATAATTTGAACAAAATAAAGTCAAGTGAACCTGAACCCATTGATTTTTATTGAAACATCCGGTTAATTAGATTATTTTAGACGGTATTAACCTACATCCCCACCGCTTAATTTTTTGAGTTATAAACCCATGATGCCATCAGAGAATACTTTATTTAATTTACCCAATCTATGCACCCTAAAACTATTAGGTGATAATGCCACCACATTTCTACAAGGCCAATTAAGCTGTGATGTTAACGCCGTTAATTCACATCAAATGCGCCAAAGTGCCTTTTGTAATTTAAAAGGACGCGTATTGGCTCTACCTGATGTTCTGAAGTTTCATGATGTATTGCACTTAATCTTGCCTATCGAATTGCTCGAAAAAACAGAAAAATCACTCACCAAAACAGCCGCTTTATCACGTGTTACGCTTGAACAAGAAAAGAAATATGAGCTGTTTGGATTTTATCTTAAAGACGCCAAGCAGCCCCTGCCGATTGAAGGCACCTGGCCTACTGAAAAACACGCGACCCTCGAGTCAACAGATGCCTTTGCTTATCATCTAGGCGATGCGTTTTATGTTTTACTTATACATCAAGATAATTTAAACAAGCTTCAGCAATTTAAGTTCAAAACGCAAGATGCAGAGGCCTGGCATGCCCTGCGCTTAGCACACGGAGAAGTCCAGATTTACCCAGCATCACGCGGCGTGTTTTTACCCCATCGGTTAGAATTACATACCTCAGGCCATTTAAATTTTGATAAAGGCTGCTACAAAGGCCAAGAAATTATTGCCCGAATGCATTATCGAGCCAAACAAAAACATGCACTTAAACTATTTAAAATTAAAACGTCTGAGCCTCTACGGCCTGGTCTGCGCTTAATGCGTGAAGATAACACGCAAGAAATAGGTGAGCTGGTTGATTTTTGTTTGCTAGGCAACAATCAATATTTAATTGCTGCAAGCGTTTCACTAGATTGCCCAAACACCATGTGCTTTGAGACACACACAACACCTACGTTATTAGATCCTATTGCTTCTTAGAGCCTGCGATTTGTTTAATTAAATCGAGTAATATAGGCGTTGCCGATTGAATATTCAGCGCCTTTATTTTTGTTATAATTGATTCCTGCTCAGCATACACAGCGTTTACTGCATCACAAACAGCGCTTGAACTTAAATCACCCGTATCATCTAAGACCGTACTCACCCCTTTTGTTTGAAAGTATCGTGCATTGTCCACTTGATCGCCCCGACTATATCGATGCGATAAAGGCACTAAAACATGGGGTTTAGCAAGGGCTAAAATTTCATACAATGCATTGGCACCCGCACGTGATAACACCACATCACTCGCAGCAAATAAATCGGGCAAATTATCTGTTGCATATTCCAATTGATAGTAATCTGGGTGCGTTAATAAACCCGCATCTATTTTGTTTTTTCCACATAAATGAATCACATGAAAACGCGTGCACAATAATTTTAATTGTTCTCGCGCACAGCGGTTCAATACCCCAGCACCTTGGCTTCCTCCCATCACCAACAAACAAGGCTTGCCGCCATCGAATTCACACTGCGCTAACCCTGCTTCGCGACTGCCTTGAAATAATTCAGTACGAATGGGTGTGCCTGTAACGCATACTTTTTTTTGATTTTTAAAATATTTTTTTCCTGCATCAAACGTAACACAAACCTTACTCACAAAAGGAAAACTCAAACGATTAGCAAGCCCAGGGGTTAAATCAGATTCATGCGCTACGACAGGAATACGATTAAGCCATGCGCCAATCACAACAGGTAAAGCGACAAATCCACCTTTTGAAAACACAAGCCGAGGCTTTAGTCGACGCAAAATAAATGCTGACTGTATTACCCCGATGACTAAATTAAATGGATCTTTAAAATTTTTCCAACTAAAATAACGGCGTAATTTTCCAGAGCGAACAGCATAATAAGCAATTTTTTTGTCGGTTATTATTTGATGCTCAACCCCATGCATCGACCCCATATAAGCCATTTCAAAATCAGCAGATAATCCGTCAATTAAAGCCAAATTGGGGGTAACATGACCGGCTGTGCCGCCACCAGTAAACACTAATTTAGGTTTCATGCAGTATCATCCAATAATAAACTTAAATCAATTGCACGCACAGATTTGGTTATAGCGCCTACAGAAATATAATCAACGCCCGTTTCAGCAATGGCTGTAATACTTGATAAATTAACGCCTCCAGAAGCCTCCAGTATGATATTTTTATCAGCTCGCAATAAAACAGCTTCCCTCAGCATCTGATTATCAAAATTATCTAATAAAATTCTATCCGGCAAGGCATTTAGTGCGACTTGAAACTCATCTAGGCTTTCAACTTCAACTTCAATCCACTGCCCTAAACCACGCTGACGCGCAATTTCAACCGCATTTTGAATAGAACCGCAGGCTTTAATATGATTTTCTTTAATTAACACAGCATCAAATAACCCCATACGGTGATTCACTCCGCCACCCCACGTTACAGCGTATTTAAGTGCTTGTCTTAAGCCTGGCAAGGTTTTTCGAGTATCTAGGAGCTTGGCTTGTGTTCCCTCTAAATTGAGCACATAACGCCGTGTTTCTGTTGCAACCCCTGAGAGTGTTTGTAAAAAATTAAGCGCAGTTCGTTCCGCAGTTAAGATACCCCGCACAGAACCGGTTAGTCTTGCTAATATCATAGGTTCTGATAATACATCACCTTCCGCAACCTGCCAGTGGATTTTAATTTTTGAATCAATAACTTGGAAAACCTGATTAACCCAAGGTATGCCACATACCGTCATCGGCTCACGTGACAAAATCACCGCACTGCCACACGCATGATGAGGTATTAATGCCGCCGTAATATCTTCTGGGCCAACATCTTCTTTTAAAGCATGCACAACCTCTTCAAGCACCACATCAACATCAAGCATGTGTGACCTTCTTCTTAGGCGGCGCTGGATGCTTTGTATAACGCTGCTTTATCCAAGGAGGCGCTATAAACGTTGTAATAATCACCATCAAAATAATCGCTGAAAACAAATCATCTGATAACACACCCAGTGTCCGTCCAATTGAAGCAAATACAATCCCTACTTCACCTCTCGGTAACATGCCTACACCAATGAGTAAGCGATCATCTGTTTTTGAAGCGCCTATCCCACTGACCAACTTCCCAAGCACGGCAGCAACGGTTAAACCCACTGAAATCAACAAGACATGCCAATCTAAAAAAGCTTCAAGCTTCACTTGAATACCAATCAACATAAAAAACAACGGAGCCAAAAGCGATTCAAGTGGTGCTACGAGCTCTCGAATTTGCGTATCACGTTTACCATCTAGCGCATGACCATCAAAAAAACCATCATGAATAATTAATCCGGCAGCAAAAGCACCGATAATACTCGCTAACTGTACGACTGTTGCAAGCCATGAAAGTGCCATCACAAAAATAAACGAAATGGCAAGCTTAGATTCCCATGGTTCTAAAAAGCGAAACATCCCAACCATACGACGCAATACCCATGGCCCCATCAGCAAAACACCGGTAAAAAATAACACGACTTGTAGCAGCACACGTCCAAGCGTTGCGATATTAACAATACCTGTTAGGACCACACTACTCACCATGGCCAAAATAATTAAGCCTAATACATCATCAATCATAGCCGCACCCAAAATTGTTTTTGCTTCTCGGGTTCGTAATTTTCTTAATTCTTTTAAAACACGCGCTGTAATCCCAACACTGGTTGCAGATAACGTTGCTGCTAAAAATAAATCAGTTTTAAGCGAGACGTCAAGCAATAAGATACTCACCAGAAAACCCAGTAAAATAGGGACTAAAACGCCTAGTAAGGCAACACGAAGTGACTCTTTTCCTGTATGTTTAATCTCATCAATCGATGTTTCTAACCCCACCATAAACAATAAGAAAATCACGCCATAACGTGAAAAACTATCCACGACATATGCCACACGAATTAAATCAATGCCATCAGAACTTTGTAATACAGCAGTCACCTGTTGCGCTGCAGGAAGTGTTGTCATTGTACTATAAGCCGACTTTGCTACCGATGTTCCGGATAAAACATCACTCATAATATCAAAAATAACCCCGCCCTCACGCAAAACAATCGCAAGTGGCAAGCCAAAAAAATAGCAAATATTACCCAGCAAAACCCCCATCAACAACTCACCCAACACACCGGGCTGATGAAGAAGCTGTGCGACATAACGTCCAATGAGACCAAAGAAAAAAATCAGGGTAACCCAAAGCACCACAGAGGCAACAGGATCAAGATGTCCACTACCGCTACTTGTGCTACTTGAAAAAGCAGCGTTCGATACACCAAAGCAACCTAGTAATAAAAAACAAAATAGGAAAAATAATCGCCGTTTCATTGTATCACTCATGATACAATATCCAAAGACGCCACTTGTTGTTCAGACAACATTAAGCTGGTTTCAATTACTGTGTCTGGATTAAGCGACACACTCTCAATGCCTTTTTGCATCAACCATAAAGCCAAATCAGGATGATCAGACGGCCCCTGCCCACAAATGCCTACATATTTTCCTGCTTTTTTACAGGCATCAATCGCCATCTGCAGCAAAGCCTTAACCGCTAAGTCACGTTCATCAAATTGTTCTGCAACCAATCCCGAATCACGATCAAGCCCAAGTGTTAACTGTGTTAAATCATTAGAGCCAATTGAAAACCCATCAAAGTACTCTAAAAAGGCTTTTGCCAATAAAGCATTCGACGGTAATTCACACATCATGATCACTCGTAGTCCGTGCTCTCCACGTACAAGCCCATTTGTTTTGAGTACATCAATTACAGCTGCAGCTTCTGATACAGTGCGAACAAATGGAATCATCACCTCGACGTTATTAAGCCCCATTGATTCACGCACAGCTTTAACTGCTTGACACTCGAGTGCAAAACAATCCGAAAAATCACGTGAAACGTAGCGTGATGCCCCTCGGAATCCAAGCATTGGATTCTCTTCTTCCGGTTCATACAATGCGCCACCAATCAAATTAGCATATTCATTGGACTTAAAATCTGACAAGCGCACAATCACAGGTTTTGGATAAAATGCAGCTGCAATCGTTGCGATACCTTCCTTTAAGCGCTCAACATAATAAGCAACAGGGGAATCATAGGCCGCTGTTTTATCTGCTATTTGTTGTTTTAAATCCGCATCATCTAAGTCGTCAAACTGCAACAAGGCTTTAGGATGAATCCCAATGGTATTGGAAATTAAAAATTCCAACCGTGCAAGCCCAACGCCTGCATTTGGAATGGCTTGGAACGTAAAGGCTCTTTCTGGATTCCCGACATTGAGCATGACTTTTATCGGCAAATCAGGCAACGTTTCTACATCAAGTATTGAGTGCTCAAAAGGCAATAATCCTTGATAAACATAGCCTGTATCTCCTTCTGCGCAACTCACCGTTACGTCACCACCATCAGGAACCATGTGTGTGGCATTGCCACAACCAACCACTGCCGGAATACCGAGCTCTCGCGCAATAATTGCTGCATGGCATGTTCGCCCGCCACGATTCGTGATAATCGCTGCAGCACGTTTCATGACAGGCTCCCAATCCGGATCCGTCATGTCTGAAACCAAGACATCCCCCGCTTCCACGCGGTGCATTTCGGAAGCATCTTTAATTACACGGACTCGGCCTTGTCCTATTTTTTGACCAATGCTTCTGCCTTCAACTAAAACATCTGCCGTTGCTTTTAGCGCATACCGCTCAATCACTTGTTTATCTCGAGAGGCTTTCTGGCTTTGAACTGTTTCAGGGCGCGCTTGTAGCAAGTACAGTTTGCCATCAATACCATCTTTCCCCCACTCAATATCCATAGGGCGGCCATAATGTGCTTCAATAATAACGGCTTGACGTGCTAAATATTCAACATCGTCGGTGGTCAACGAAAAAACCAATTGTCGCGCTGATTCAACCGCTTGTGTCATCACCCGTGCTGTGGCATTAGGATCATCGTTATAAACCATCTCAAGCGCTTTTTCGCCTAAATTTCGACGAATAATTGCTTCGCGTCCCACTTGAAGTGCAGGTTTATAAACATAAAATTCATCCGGATTAACAGCCCCTTGGACAACCGTTTCGCCAAGTCCATAAGATGAAGTAATAAAAACAACCTGATCAAATCCAGACTCAGTATCCAGTGTAAACATCACACCACTTGCACCACAATCACTTCGAACCATTTGCTGCACACCGACCGAGAGCGCAACATCGTCATGTGAAAATCCATGATGCACACGATAAGCAATTGCACGATCATTATAGAGCGACGCAAAAACTTCTTTCATGGCTGCTAAAACTGCTCCAACCCCTTTGACATTTAAAAGCGTTTCCTGCTGCCCTGCAAACGATGCATCAGGCAAATCTTCTGCCGTTGCAGAAGAACGAACAGCCACGGTAAATTCGTCGTGTCCAATACGCGCGCCAAGTGCTTTATATGCTTCAGACACAGCATTTTCAAATGCCGTACTAAACGAAGCGCTTAACATCATATTACGAATTTTTTTCCCAACATCTGCAAGTGTTTTGACATCATCAACATCCAAGTTTTTTAGTGCTGCTTGAATATTGGTTTCAAGATTGTCTTGTGTTAAAAAATCACGGTAGGCATCTGCGGTTGTCGCAAAACCACCCGGCACCCGAACACCCATCTCGCTCAAATTACTGATCATCTCACCGAGTGAAGCATTTTTTCCACCCACACGGTCCAGTTCTGCCATGCCGAGCTGCTGAAAATCAATTGTATATATCATATCAGGCATAAATCCTCTCGATTCCTTCGAAAATAAGCATCATTCTACTTAAATTCATGTCACGTGCAACTTCTATCATGAGACGTAATCGTCTATTATATACTTCTTATAATTCACGTTACCTTAAATTTATTACACTATTATGACTTTATCTTCTCTTAATGCACTAAATTCTATTTCTCCCGTTGATGGACGCTACCTTAAAAAAACACGTGCTTTAAGCCCATTTTTCAGTGAATTTGGTCTTACTTATTATCGATTATTTGTTGAAGTACGATGGCTCGAGTCATTGGCTGACAACGCTAAAATCACTGACGTCCCGCCTTTAGATACAGCATCTAAGCATTTTTTAAATCAACTCATCGAGCAGTTTGACGAAAAAGAAGCTGAAAAAATTAAAGCATACGAAAAAAAAACCAATCACGACGTCAAAGCTGTTGAATATTATTTGCGTGATAAATTAGAAGCATTTGAGCCATTACGTCATATACCAGGCTTTATTCATTTTGCTTGCACATCAGAAGATATTAATAATTTAGCGTATGCCTTCATGGTAAAAGAAGCACTTGCTCAAGTGATTCAGCCTACGTTAGCTGAAATTATTGGCGGCATTACACTCCTTGGGAAACAACATGGTGAAGTAGCCATGCTGGGCCGAACCCATGGACAACCCGCAACCCCAACCACTATGGGCAAAGAGCTCATAAACTTTTCAGCGCGTTTAAAGCGCCCACTGCAACAACTTGCCGAGGTTCTAATCTCTGCAAAATGCAACGGTGCTGTTGGAAACTATAATGCACACATCATTGCTTATCCAAAAGTAGACTGGCGAAAACATTGCTCGCAGTTTATTACAAAACTAGGTCTATCATTTAGTGCCTATACTACACAAATTGAACCGCATGATGGACTGGCTGAAGTCTCACACTTAATGGTCCGTATTAATAATATTTTACTCGACTATACCCGTGATATTTGGTCTTATATTTCGCTGGGTTATTTTAAACAAAAAACAGTCCAAGGCGAAGTGGGGTCTTCTACTATGCCGCACAAAGTCAACCCAATTGACTTTGAAAATGCAGAAGGAAACCTCGGGTTATCAAACACATTGTTTGATCACTTTGCAAATAAACTCACACAGTCTCGTCTGCAACGTGACTTATCTGATTCTACTGTTTTACGAAATATTGGGGTTGCCTTTGCCTATGCTTTCATTGCCTATCAAGCCATTGCCCAAGGAAATGAAAAACTTGAAATCAATCCAAATGCCTTAAAAGCAGATCTCAACGGCAAATGGGAAGTCGTCACTGAGGCCATTCAAACCGTCATGCGACGTCATGGTCTTCCCAATGCTTACGAAGCCCTACGTGACTTCTCGCGTGGTCGAGACATGAATCAAGAGACGCTACATGCTTTTATCGCAAGCCTTGAGCTGCCTGATGAGGCAAAATCAGACTTATTAGCGCTTACACCCAATACTTATACAGGACTTGCTGCGGCACTTGTTAAAGCTTTTTCATAATGTCTGGTTCATCACAACAGGGCCAAACCTATCACGTTGACATCCTCGTCATTGGTGGTGGTTTGGCCGGCTTACATTATTGCCTAGAAGTGCTAAAACATAACCCCAGAGCAACCCTTGCCCTGATTAGTAAAACTGCACTCGGCGAATCCAATAGCCGCTATGCCCAAGGCGGTATTGCGACTGCTTTTTCACCTGAAGACACTATCAACAACCACATCAACGATACATTAAAAGCAGGCGATGGGTTATGTTACGCTGAAAACGTCGAAGAGATTATTAAAGCAAGTCCCAATGCAATTCAGCAGCTCGAGCACTACGCTGTTCCATTTGATAAAACCAATACAAACCAATACGCACTTGGACATGAAGGCGGACACAGTCACCGCCGTATTTTACATGTAGGCGATCAAACCGGTTTGGCTATGATGAATACATTACTCACAGCCACCCATGAACACCCCAATATTCAGTGCGAACAACACCATACGGCGATTAATTTAATTACACAACATCACCCGCACCGAATGCGCCATCAAGGCGAAGTATTAGGTGCGTATATTCTAGATAATAAAACTCATCAAATTCATACCTACCTTGCACGCTGTGTTGTGCTTGCAACAGGCGGAGCGGGTAAAACGTATCGCTATACCAGCAATAGCATGGTTGCAACCGGTGATGGGGTTGCCATGGCTTATCGCGCAGGCGCGCGCATTGGCAATATGGAATTTTATCAATTTCACCCCACCCTGCTTTACCATCCAGATATTAGCAATTTTTTAATTTCTGAAGCTGTCCGGGGCGAAGGCGCTATTTTACGTCATGCCGATACGCTAAAGCCCTTCATGGCAGATTATGCCCCAGAACAAAAAGACCTTGCCACACGCGATATTGTATCGCGTGCAATTTTCAATGAAATTGAAGAAGGCGACAAGCCGTTTGTTTATTTAGATATTACGCATCAATCTCAATCTTTTTTGAAAAAACGCTTTCCTCAAATTTATCAAACACTCGAATCCATAAATATTAATATGGCCGAAGATTTAATTCCTGTGGTTCCAGCAGCGCACTATCAGTGTGGAGGCATTCTCGCACGCCCCAACGGCCAAACCGATTTAGAGCGATTATATGCCATAGGCGAAACCGCCTTTACTGGGTTACATGGTGCAAACCGCCTTGCAAGTAATTCGCTACTCGAAGCCGTTGTGATGGCCTCAAAAGCGGCACATGCAAGCTTAAAAGATATTCAAACCCCCTGGACACTCAAACATGATTTACCCACGTGGCACTCACCACGAGAAGTGAATCATCGGCGTGCGAGCCAAATTAATGCTCACTGGCGAGGCTTACGCGGTGAAATGATGTCTTATGCCGGCATTGTCCGCACAGAAGCGGGCCTTAATGATTTATTACAGCTTATTTACAAACGAAAAGAAATCATCGAAGAGTATTACTGGACACATCGCATTACACGAGATTTTATTGAGCTAAGAAACATTATTTTAAATGCTGAACTGATTGTAAAGTCTGCACGCGCTAGACGCGAATCACGCGGCGGACATTTTAGAGATGATTTCCCAAACAAAAAACAGCACGCACAAGAAAGCGTTGTACAATCCAATGCATCCAACTGGACACTCAATCACATTACGCCGCCTACGCATGAGTTGGCTTAGTTAAGACCTATTAATCAGGGCCCATCTACCCTCGGGGGAAGTTCCGACTCAAGCGTGATATCTAAAAATGCTTTCTCTGCATACCATGCGGCATACACCTCTTGGTCAGGCGTTACAAAAGCCTTAAAATCCCAAGGAAGAGGCTCATCGTGATTAAAGGCGCCGAGTGTTATTCCTTTTTTTAAGGCAATTGCTTTTGTGATCCACTCACACACACTTGAACTACCTCGCCTTAAAGGCATTAAGTGCGCAAGCAAATAAGTGAGCCGTCCGAGCTCTTTCAAAAATTCATTTCTATCTTCTGCCGAATCAGTGCTCATTGATAGTAAATTTTTATAATAATGATTAGCAATATTAAAGTTGCCTACTTGCTCGTCTTCACTCGTCTTTGCATGCGTGATCCTCACAAAATCTTTTTTCGTATCTTGTGGGTAATGTCTCATTATAATATCCGACAGCTCCTTGTTATAATGTGCTGCTTTCGTTACACCAGACTCAAAAGAAGCTGTTTTAAGCTGTATATTAATTACAAATTCCTCCCCAGTTAAGTCTTTTTGATACTTCTCACAAAATATCTTCATGAATTCATCTTCATGCTCTTTTGAAACTGTTAGGCCTTCATCTTCCAGTGAGCTCTCCAAAACCAGCATTGTTTCACATGCTTCGTCATCTTCTTCTGCTTCTTCTGCGTCTTCATCTAAAGGCGATGAGATCAGTTCAAAGGGTTCTTCTATTGAATGAGAAACCAACTCAAATCCTGCTTCTTCTGCTGCTATGTCTCGTAACATGTTTGAGGCCAAAGATAGTACGTCCTTAAACACTTCACTTTTCACATTCGCCCATCCTCCATAAGCTGGATCACCATAAAGCTCTTCCCAAATCCACTCATCCTTTCCTCTAAAAACACCAAAATTCCTAGCATTTTCATGATTAAGCGTTTGAGCTATCTCATAACGTTTCTTTGCACAAAACCTAAAAATATTTTCAAAGTCGGAGGCATTTTGAGGACCAGACCGCTGTGCCGCTTCCGTAATAAAAAAATGACCGTTATCCCCAATATTGCGAACAATTTCATCAAGTACTTCTTCAGAAAAAGCTATCCATCCATCTTGATTTCCAGGAAAATTATTAGCCGCATCTTGACCAGAAGCATGAAGAGCAGGCGTTTTAGGTAAATCCTTTGCTTGATCCGCCGCAGGATTAAAAAATTGATGGCTATGTGAGCTCATTAGAGTTCTCGGAAATAAAAAGATCTATAGTTAAACTATAAACCATAATGAATAAAAGTAAAGCTTACCAAAAGCTAAAGCACCCTAATCTATTTCAGTGTCCCGGATACTGTAACTAAAATTGAAGACTATGCATTTTGTGGTTGCAGAGCCCTCATGCAACTCACTATCTAAAGTGTGTTGACACGACTTATTGAATGCTTACTCACTTTATTTGCTTTTAGCCTCAAAATTTGAGACTTTATAGGCCACATAATATGTGTATTTTTAAAGCTTATAAAATAACATTTAACTAACAGGTCGTTATTCATGTTTACAGCAGATACAATATATACTCCAGAAAAAAACCTCATGAGCATCACACAGGACATGAAAATATGTCAAAGTGACTATCCGCTCGATTGGTATCAAACCGATTATATCCCTTATGCGGAAGAGTACTTAGCTCTACCTGATCGTAAGCTAACAACTGTACTTAGTTGGATGAGCCCTTATTTAAATAAAGTACAAGACCATTTTGGGCCTGATTTATTACTACTGTCACATTATTATATGGGAGGCGAAATTGTCCGTTTGGTCGAGCAGTTTGGTGGAAAAATTGGAGATTCTTACCAGCTTGCATTAATGGCTGCAAGCCACCCTGAAAAATCAATTATTGTTGAGTCAGCCGTGCATTTCATGGCGGAATCGATTGCTATGCTTGCACATGAATCACAGTCTGTTTATATCACCAATCCTAAATCAGGCTGCACGATGGAAATGCTTGCCAAAGATTTTATGGTGCAACCCGCTTTTACTGAACTCAATGCACGTTACGGTGCTGAGAATATTCTACCGATTTGTTATATGAACACTTCAGGACGTGTTAAAGCGATGACAGGCGCTCAAGGTGGTGCTGTTTGTACCAGCTCAAACGTCAAGAAAATTTTTCAGTGGGCACGTGAAAAAAATAAAAAAATCTTGTTTATTCCCGATCAACACATGGGTGAAAATGTAGCCCATTGGCTCGGCATTCAAAACCTGGCCTATTGGCCTTCTGGCACAGAAGGTGCGCAGTATCAGCTTGACGCGCAAAATGCTAAAACACTTCGAGAATTTGACCAAGCCGATCTTATTTTATTTGCAAGTGAATGCACGGTACACACCGGATATGATGGGGCTATGTGTGCTTATTGGGACACTAAAAACTACACCACAGTTGTTCATCCGGAGTGTAGAAATAGCGTTGTTCGAGCAGCCCAACATGCTGGATCAACTGCCTTTATTTGGGATTTGGTAATGAATGATCGCGCCAAAACCAAACGTTATGCCATTGGCACAGAAAATCATATGGTGGAAAACTTAAAACAACAGGCAACATCCCGTGGTATTCATGTTGTAAACCTTGCTGAAGCACCCACGCAAGATAACCCAAACAGTTTAGGGTGTGGATGTGCAACCATGTCACGCAATGACCCTCCTCATTTGGTGGGTTTACTTGATTCATTACGTCTTGGAAAGCAGATGGAATATAATGAGGTAAAAGCTGGCGATGTTGTACATGAATTCACAGGAACTAGACAAAGGCTTAGCTCAGAAGACCAAGCCTGGGTGATTGATAACGCTAAAAAAGCACTTCAAAATATGATACGCATCACAGAGGCTACACTATAAAAAATAGTGCGTATCATTTTTTCTTAGTACTTGAACCACCTGCACTGGTTAGCACTTCTTGATGCACTTGCTTAATTTGTGCTTCCAGTGATTTTTTAAGCTCGGCCATTTGTTTTTGTGTTGTTTTGTTCACCGTGTCAATTTGGGATTGTAGCTTTTTTTGCGTATCTTGTAATTGTGCTTGAAGCTGTTTATTCAGTGTTTGAAGTTGTTTTTCTTGCGTTGCTTGCAAACGTTGTAATTGCACTTGCAGTTGACCATTCAACATTTGAATTTGTTTTGAGGCACTATCCGCTGCAAATAATGCACTCGAAAAAATCATGATACATCCACCTAAAAACCCACAGGTTATCATTCGCATACCAATTTCTCCCTCAATTGAATATTGATTCAAACAGCTTTAGACCATATTAACGTTAACCTTGTTTAGAATACAAACGAAGCGGTTTATTTTACCGAACTGGACTAAAACAAGGCTTTTATGGTAAGTTTTAAAAATTGAACTATACTCAACAAGGTTCAAAACCAGTTTATTTATCTATTAAATAAACAATTTAACATAAGGAAACCAGACATGAAAAAAAGTATCTTAGGTGGACTATCTGCCGCTTTATTAGCACTCGCTGTTGTTCAAGTCACTCCGGCTTACGCCATGCACAAACCTCCTTTTGATGGCGGTAAATGTATCCTTAAAAAAATAGACCAACTAAAAGCTGAACTCTCACTTACTCCCGAACAAGAAAAACGCCTCAAAGCGATTCGGGAAAAAAGTAAAGCGTACATGGAACAAAAACATAAGGCGCAACGTCGCATTCGTAAAGAAGCACACCAACTCTCAGATGCTAAGCACCTTGATGAAATGCGCTTGAATAAATTAGCTGATAAAGCTGGCCGACTCGAAAGTGATGTATTAAAAAATCGTGTCATGACCAAATTTGAAGTCAATCAAATTCTTAACCAGCAACAAAAAGATAAGCTAAAACAAGCAAACCATAAGATGCATAAAAAAATGGATAAAAAAGAACATAAGAAAAACTAATTTAAGCTTTTTAGCTTATGATTAGCAAAAAGCCCACCAAAGCTTTTTATCTCGGCTTTGATGGGCTTTTTAATTTTCAAACACATGGAAAAGTCTAACATGAAAAAGAAAAGTACTGTGATGCTTTGGGGTGTTTTGATTTTTTTATTCATATCCTCAAGCTTGATTACACTAAAATTTAAAGCGCCTAGCAGCACACCATCCACCCAAAATATTTTAATCAAATTGCCAACACCAATTACAAAAAGCAATACCTCAATTGAAGAAGCACTCAAACACAGACGTTCAGTTAGAGCATATAAAAATACACCGCTTACTTTAAAACAAATAGCCCAACTGCTCTGGGCGGCGCAGGGCATCACAACGCAAAACGGATTTCGTACGGCACCCTCTGCAGGCGCTTTGTATCCACTAACAGTTTATTTAATCACTCAAGATATAACAGACCTTCCCGCTGGAATTTATCAATATATGCCAAACAACCACAGCTTACAGTTACGTGTATCAGGCGATAAAAACATCCAATTAGCCAACACATCCAAACACCAAGCGTCCATGCTAAGAAACAGCCAAGCTTATCTTGTGATTACAGGCATCTATAAAAAAACAACCATACAATATGGCTCAAGAGGCAAACGATACGTCCATATGGAAGCCGGCCACGTAGCAGAAAATATTAGCTTGCAGGCTGTTGCTTTAAAATTAAGCACCGTAACGATTGGTTCGTTTGAAGATAAAGCGGTTCAATCAATTCTTAATTTATCAAAACAAGAAGTGCCTTTATATATTATGCCGATTGGCGAAATAGAGTGATAATTTTCTTACTAGCCTATACTGAGGCATCCAATTCAAATTAGAAAAGCATGGGTAACGCGGGCAAGTTACGTTATCCAGGCACCTCAGTTAGGTCACTTTTAATTAAGTCAGCCTTTTAAAATGCTTTTTGAAACACCATACAAAATCAGCCTAGCGCTTGAGATGCAGACACAAGATCTTCGTCTTCGACATCATCACTCCCCCTATCATCCGTTGCAGTAAATATCGGCGATATTGCACGCCATGATTTTTCTGCCACCCTAGATGTAGTATTAGCAAGCACAACCGTCGACACAGCCATTAATGCCATAGTAGGCAAAATAAGCAACTTCTCATCTTTCTTGTGATAAGAATAAGAAGCGCGCTGCTGTTGATAAGATAACCCATAAAACATAAGCCCTGACAATAATAATCCCGCTGTACAGGTCGCAGCTCGCTCAAATAACTGACCAAATGTTTCTACTTTCGAATATCTTTCTGCGCTAGGGTTTTGGTTAATAGCATGAGGAACGACGGTCTCATCAGCTCTTAAGCTTTCTGATGCAGACTGAAGCGCCATGCCATCCTTCTGAAGTGCCGCCAAGACAACATCTCTATCATCTCTTAATCTTTTTGATGCCATGTAGAGCGAGTAGCCATCTGGGTTAGTTGCTGATATTAATTGCTTTTCATCATCAATCGCTATTCCCTCATGAAATTTTCCGGCGGCAGAAACTACGCCAGAAGCTGCGCTAGACAGACAAGATGCCAGTAGGTTACGACGATAAAACATTATCCCCCTCCTCTTTTGATATATAAAATTTCATTAAGGGTGATAATTATACACTACCAGCAAAAATATCTAGGCTTTTCTTCAGCACAAGCTTGCTTTATTCAAGAAATTCTTCTACTGTTTTAATATTTTTTGGCAACTCATGAATCAACCCTACGCTTCAAATGCTGTCTCTTCGCCTCAAGCAGTTAGCCAAATAACATCTTCAAAAACCACCTCTTATGTTTTACGTGCACTGCTCTCAGGCTTATTATTACCGCTTGGATTTGCTCCATTTCATCTGCCAGGACTCGCAATTTTAAGCCTTGCCTTTCTTTTTCTTCAATTAGTGCAAACCACGCCTAAAAAAGCATGTGTGATTGGGTTTGCATTCGGTCTTGGTGTGTTTGGCTTGGGAACATCCTGGGTTTATGCCAGTATTCATGCCTATGGCCACCTAAATATAGTTTTATCTATTCTTATCACGTTTATTTTTGTTGCTTTTTTCTCACTCTATACGGCTTTGTTCGCCTTGGTTTTTTCAAAAATAAATCAGAAAATGCCTACTTATGTTACCCCTTTTTTATTTAGTAGCTTATGGCTTTTGTCTGAGTATTGTCGCTCGATTTTCTTCACGGGTTTTCCCTGGCTCTTATTAGGCACAGGACAAATAGACTCGCCTCTGCAGCATTTATTGCCAATCATCGGTGTTTTAGGCGTAAGCTGGGTTACTGCGCTCTCTAGCAGCCTTTTAGCACTTGCTATTAGCAATAATTATTCAAAAAAAATAAAACTTATCTCCCTGTTTTTATTTGTTATGCTATTAATTTTGCCTTTAAGTTTACAAAACAAAACCTGGACTCATGCGCTTCATACCCCCATTTCAGTTGCTGTTATTCAAGCTGATTTATCTATGCGTGACCAATGGGATAGCGCCGTATATCAAAAAATTGAATCGTATTATGAAAAAACAGCCATCGAGCACATGCCCAAAACCAATCTTATTATCATGCCTGAATCGGCAATTCCTCTGCCCAGCAGCTATGCCAATCACTTTTTAAATACCCTGCATGAAAAAGCAAAAGAACACCATAGCGCCGTACTGCTCGGCATTCCTCATCCAAGTCAAACCCAGCCCGAGCGCTATCACAATGCCCTGGTCGCCCTGGGAGAAGCCCGTGGGATTTACGCAAAGCAACACCTGGTTCCTTTTGGTGAGTATCTTCCTCGAGCCTTCTCAGTAATAACCGGTTGGCTTGGCCTACCTAACGCGAACATGATGCCTGGCGAGGCACATCAACCTGCTGTTCGGCTGAATCAACACCCCTTTGCAACGTTAATTTGCTACGAACTGGCTTACCCAAGCTTACTACGCGCACAATTGCCTGAAGCCCAATTTATTGTCTCTCTTAGCGATGACGGCTGGTTTGGCCATTCATTGGCGGTTTATCAGCAATTACAGTTGGCACAAGTGCTTTCAAAACAAACCGGGAGATTTCAGATAGTCTCCAACAACAATGGCCTCTCATCACTGATTAATCGCAACGGTAAAATAACAGATACATTGCCTGCGTTTTCAACCGGCATACTAGGCGGCACGATTTATTCAGCTACAGGTGTAACACCTTGGGTTAAAACAGGAGATATGCCTATTGTATTAATTAATCTATGTCTGCTATTTATCATGCTCGCTTTCTATTTAACTGTTGCCGCGAAGCAGAAGAGCGGTTATCCTAATCAACCTAATTAAATTAGTTAATAAATTCATGGATAATCGCTACAATCCTCAAACCGTTGAACAAGAAGCGCAAGCTTATTGGGTTAAAAAACAATCCTTTCAAGTCAACGAAGATCTCAATAAAGAAAAATTTTATTGCCTGGCTATGTTTCCTTATCCTAGCGGCTCGCTGCACATGGGACACGTCAGGAATTATACATTAGCGGATGCCATTGCCCGATATCAAAGGGCGCTCGGTAAAAATGTTTTACAACCGATTGGCTGGGATGCGTTTGGTTTACCTGCTGAAAATGCAGCAATCAAACATAAAGTGCACCCTGCTGCTTGGACCAAACAAAACATTGCCTCCATGAAAGCGCAGTTCTTAAAATTAGGAAATGCTTACGATTGGCGACGTGAAATTACAACCTGTGATCCACTTTATTATCGTTGGGAACAATGGTTTTTTATTAAGCTTCATGAGAAAGGCTTGGTTTATAAAAAAAATGCATGGGTTAACTGGGATCCTGTTGACCAAACCGTCCTTGCTAACGAACAAGTCGTTGATGGGTGTGGTTGGCGTTCAGGTGCACCCGTTGAGCGTAAGGCTATTTCACAGTGGTTTATGAAAATTACTGCCTATGCGGATGAGCTTTTATTAGGTCTAGACACCCTAGATGGCTGGCCCGACCAAGTGAAACAAATGCAACGTCACTGGATTGGACGCTCAGAAGGCTGTGAGGTTTGTTTTCAAATTGAAGGCCGACCTAAACCTTTAAAAGTATATACAACACGGCCTGAAACCCTGATGGGGGTCACTTATTTCGCTGTGTCACCCGATCATCCGCTGGCTAAAAAAGCCGCTGAAACAAATGCCGATGTTCAAGCGTTTATTAAAAGCTGTGCAGGTACAGGAACCGCTGAAGCTGATATTGCAACACTCGAAAAACGCGGCGTTCCCACCGGTTTTGTTGCAACGCATCCTATTTCAGGCAAACAACTGCCCATTTGGATTGCTAACTTTGTACTCATGCAATATGGCACAGGCGCCGTTATGGCGGTCCCTGCACATGATGCACGCGACTTTGAATTTGCAACACGCTATCAGCTTGACATTGCGCCTGTGATTGCATCTGCTGATACGAAAAAAACACATGATTACTCAAAATCTGCTTTCTTAAACGACGGTATATTAATTAATTCAGGTGAATTTGATGGTCTTAGCACAGCAGAAGCTAAAACCGCTATCACAGAACATATTGAAAACAAAAAAATGGGAACTGCGACCGTCAACTACCGTTTGCGTGACTGGGGTGTTTCACGTCAACGCTCTTGGGGAACGCCTATCCCTATGATTTTGTGTGACGATTGTGGCCCTGTTCCCGTGCCTGAAGATGACTTACCTGTTCGCCTCCCTGAAAATATTGATTTTTCGGTTCAAGGCTCTCCTCTTGCCCACTGTGCTGAGTTTCTTCATGTTGAATGCCCTAAATGCGGACAAGACGCACAGCGTGAAACAGATACATTTGATACCTTTATGGAATCGTCTTGGTACTACGCACGCTTTGCCTGTAAAGGCCAAGAAGATGCCATGCTCGACGACCGTGCAAAATATTGGACACCTGTAGACCAATATATCGGGGGCGTTGAACATGCCGTCATGCACCTTTTATATGCTCGTTTCTTTCATAAATTATTGCGTGATGAAGGCTTAGTTAACTCTGATGAGCCATTCAAAGCCTTGCTTACACAAGGCATGGTCCTAAAAGACGGACAAAAAATGTCTAAGTCCGTAGGCAATACTGTTGATCCTAATCACTTAATTGATACCTATGGTGCAGACACCGCCCGTTTATTTACTCTATTTGCAGCTCCGCCTGAACAATCTTTAGAATGGTCTGATAGCGGTGTAGAAGGCGCTTTTCGCTTCTTGAAACGCTTATGGGTCTTTGCACACGATAACCAAGCGCATTTCAATGACACAAGCGGCGTATACGGTGAAAATAATCCTTTGATTGACTGGCAAACGGTTGAACCACGCTTGAAAAAAGCACGGTCAGAAGTGCATCAGCTCATAGCGCAAGCCTCAACAGATTATGAGCGCAATCAGTTTAATACCGTGATCTCATCCTCTATGAAATTACTAAATATTTTATCAGCGTATGCGATTAAAACAGACGAAGATACCTATTTTGTTTATCATGGCATGACCGCCTTACTGCGCTTACTTGCTCCGATTACACCCCATATTTGCCATGTACTTTGGAAAAATATGGGCTTCACAAAACCGATTATCGATGCCCCATGGCCAAAATGCGATAAAAACGCATTAAAAATGGATGAAGTTGATTTTATTGTGCAAGTCAACGGTAAGCTGCGCGCAAAATTTGTTGCAAATCCTGACACACCAGAAGCCGATCTCATTGATCAAGCAAAACAAGAAGCCGACGCATTTATCACAGGAAAAACACTTAAAAAATCAATTGTTGTGGCGCATCGTCATTTGATTAATCTGGTGATCAGTCAGTGAAATGCATCCGATATATTTTTTGTTGCTTCTTAATCGCTGCGCTGCTTACAAGCTGCGGCTTTCAATTAAGAGGCACAGAAACATCTCCAGCCTGGCTTAAAAAAGGGCTGGCTATTGTTGTTGAAAATGCAGCACATGACTGGAAAGAGCTGCTTCGGGACCCACTTGAAGCAAGCCATATTCATGTCATAGATGACCTTAGAAAAGCCCCTTATTGGCTGGTTATCAAAAAAGAAGAACTCAAGCGCAATATCGTCAGTGTAAGCTCGAGTACTACCCCAAGACAATATCAATTAACATATACAGCCTGGTTTTCACTTCAAACCCCTAGAGGGCATATTATTCTGCCGTCTACCTCGGTCTTTGTCACACGTCCCTTGACAATAAATAACGATCGTGTGCTAGGCTCACGTAATGAAGGGGAAAGATTAAAAACCGAAATGAAACGTGATGCAGCATTTAAAATCATTGAGTTTCTTTATCAACAAGAATCATCCTCACCGCATTTAAAGGGAAAAAAATAATGACACGATGGATTGTTTGCCTACTTATTTCTTGCTTAAGCCTTCCAACTTTTGCTATCGCCATTGATATTCCACCCGGACAATGGCAGTGCATGGCCGTTGATAAAAAAGAGAAGAACTATGGTGCATTCGGAAAATCAATGAATGCTGCACGCCGCGCAGCAAAAGCTGACTGTCGACGTCGCTCGGATATACCAAGAACCTGTCGAACAGCCCAATCATATTGCGAACAAGGCCCAGTCTCTTTAATTGAAAATCGCTGTATTGTGACGGATGAATCCGGTAGAACATGGAATACCACGGGTCGAAACGCGTGTCGAACAGCAAAATATCTCTGTCAACAATGGCAATATCTCCATGGCAGCACACGTAGTGTATGTACTATTAAGCATCGCATGCGCGATTACGACCGCAATAGAAAAGAAGGTAAAAAAGATGAAACTATTTTAGAAAAACTGATTGGCGATAATGATTAAATACCCCGATGCATCATTTGAGACGCACCTAAAAACACCCCTCGCTCCCATTTATGTTCTGATGGGGCAAGACTCTTTTTTATTAAATAACGCAGCACTCGCACTTAAAAAAGCGTGGCGAGAAGAAAAAAATACTGAAACAGAAGAAAAACGCATGAGCCTTGAGCATGCGAATGATTGGGGCACTTTAATCCAAGAAGCCTGCTCTTATTCTCTGTTTTCTGAGCAGCTTATATTAGATGCCTCTTGGAATAAAAAGAGCCTTGATACAAAAGCAAAAAATACGCTCAAAGACTATACCGAAAACCCTAGCATGCACTGCCTGGTTATATTACGCGCGCCACTGATAACTGCAAAACAAAGTGCGGACTTGAGTAAATACCCAAATCTTCAACTCATTTCAATTACCTCACTGAATGCGGGTGCCCAAATTAATTGGATAAAACAGCAGCTCAAACAGCAGCACTTCACCTATACTGATGATATTCCTAAACACATTCAAACCTATACCCAGGGCAATTTGCATGCCGCCAATCAAACCATTGAACGGCTCTCACTCGCACACGAGCCTCATACTGAGTTAAGCCTTGAAATAGTCGAAGAGCAGCTCCTAGATCAACGACAATACAAACTCTATGAAATATCGGGCGCCTGCTTAGACGGTAATCCTAAAAAAGCATTGGAACTCACCCAACGTGCACAACGCGATCAAACGGAACCAACCTTGCTTTTGTGGCTCATTACACAAGAGTTAAGACTACTAGAACAGCTTGCTACCGGTAGCTCACATCAAACACTGAGAATTTATAGCTTTCGAACACAGCAATATCAGCGCGCAAGCAAGCGCCTATCACGCGATAGAATTTATCAGCTGATCAAACAAAGCCAAGCAATGGATATACAAATAAAATCGGGTAACAGCAAAAACACTTGGATTATGCTAGAACAACTTATTCTGGCTTTTTCAATGCCACAAGCATTTGCTTCCAATCAGCAATAAGTAATCCAGTGGCTTCAGATACTCTCAGATACTTTGAAAAATTAAAAACACCTCCGACCCTGATGATACATTTTTACAAAAACTAAAACCTTAACTATCTGGCACCCATCACACATGAAAGTGCTAGGGTGTGTTGACCATTCTGCGCTTTAGAAATAGACTTTCTGAGGACCATAGCAGTATACAATCTTCCGCTGAACGCCATGGAAGGCTGAAGGCCGAGGCGTTTAGCCTTCCATCGCGTTCAGCATAGGTTGATATTGCATTAGATCGTGTTTGACACTTATTTTTTCTAGTGATCATAAACACACTCCATGTTTTATGAATCTAGGCAAAGGGGCAGATATGCCCCTCTAATGTTGAGTTTAGCTTTAAATCTCTAACAACTCGTCTTCTTTTTTTACTAAAAATGCGTCTATTTCTGCAACAAACTTATCTGTAAGTTTCTGAACACTCTCACTCGCTCGACGTTCTTCATCTTCTGAAATAAGTTTTTCTTTTACATATTCTTTTAATTGCTGATTCGCATCACGACGAACGTTACGTACTGAAATACGACCCTGCTCTGCTTCGGCGCGTACTATTTTAATCATTTCTTTACGACGCTCTTCACTTAAAGGAGGCATAGGTACACGAATCATATTGCCAGAAGGTGCTGGATTTAAACCTAAGTCAGACGTTAAAATTGCTTTTTCAATGACCGGCATCATTGTTTTTTCAAACGGTATCACAGATAACATGCGCGCATCTGCAACACTAACATTTGCTACCTGATTAAGCGGTGTTAAATTACCATAATAATCTACACGTACATGATCAAGAATAGCCGGGCTCGCACGACCCGTTCTTATTTTTGACATTTCATGTCGAAGGGATTCAACCGATTTTTGCATTCGCTTTTCTGCATCTTGCTTAATATCATTGCTCATACTACGCTCCTACCCGTGTTCCAATGGGCTCACCTTGAATAATTCGCTTTAAAGCACCAGGGACTGTCATATCAAACACTTGCAATGGTAAACCATGGTCTTGGCATAAACAAATCGCTGTTAAGTCCATGACTTCTAGCTTTTTTGTTAATACCTCATGGTATGTAAGTGTTTCATATCGCTTAGCATCTGGATTTTTCATTGGATCATCTGAATAAATACCATCTACTTTTGTGGCTTTTAAGACCACATCAGCTTCCATTTCAATCCCACGTAAGCATGCAGCAGAATCAGTTGTAAAAAAAGGATTTCCTGTTCCTGCTGCAAAAATAACAACTTCTTTGTCTTGCAAGTGCTTCATGGCTTTTCGATAATGATACGGATCAACAACCCCCAAAATAGAAATTGCCGACATCACACGAGCGGAAAGCGCTGTACGCTCAAAAGCATCACGCAATGCTAAAGCATTCATAACTGTGGCCAGCATGCCCATGTGATCTCCTGTCACACGACCAAGGCCTGCTTCAGATAACGCTTTGCCTCGAAACAAATTACCACCACCAATCACGATACCCACTTCAACACCCATAGCAACCAACTCAGCAACTTCGTTTGCCATGCGGTCTAATATACTCGGATCAATCCCCGATGTGCCACTTCCCATTAGGGCTTCGCCACTGTACTTCAGGAGCACCCGCTTATATTTTAAAGGTGTTGTCGTGGTTTCACTCATGATTCGCGAACCTGTGACATCACTTCCGCAACAAAATCATCTTCTTTCTTCTCAATGCCTTCGCCTACTTCTATTCGTGTGAACGAAAGAACTTCAGCATTTTTTTCTTTCAAAAGTTCCGCCACGGTTTGACTTGGGTTCTTCACAAATGATTGCCCCAACAAACTAACTTCAGCTAAAAACTTTTTAATGCGACCATCAACCATTTTTTCAATAATAGCATCTGGTTTTCCACTTTCACGTGCCTGCGCTACAAAAATTTCGCGCTCACGTTGAATTTCTTCAGCAGGTACTTGTTCTGGACCCACAACCAATGGTTTGCTTGCTGCAATATGCATCGCTAAGTCTTTGGCTAATGCCGTATCACCTGCTTTCATTGAAACCAACACACCAATACGTGAACCATGCAAATATCCGCCAAGGGCTCCTTCAGAATCAGAGTCAATCAATGCAATCCGTCTAATTTTTATGTTTTCACCGATTTTAGCAATCAAAGCACGACGCGCTTCATCAACCGTACCACCCACTAACTGCATTGCCAATAATGCGTCCACATCGGTTGAAGTACAAGCAAGCGCTGCAGTCGCTACTTGCGTTGCGAAATCGATAAAGTTTGAATCACGTGCTACAAAATCAGTTTCACTGTTAATTTCAACCAATACAGCACGACGTCCATCGTCTGATTTAGCAAAAACAATAATTCCTTCAGATGCCACACGATCTGCTTTTTTGTCCGCTTTTGTTTGACCGGATTTTCGCAACTCAAGAATCGCGTTTTCCATATCGCCATCAGTTGCAACTAAAAACTTTTTACACTCCATCATTGGAGCACCTGTGCGCTCACGTAACTCTTTCACCATAGCCGCAGTAATTGACATAATTAATTCTCCAAAAAAGAGCGGTATAAAACCGCTCTAAATATACTAAATATAGTGTTTAAGCTTTATTCAGCTGATTTTTTTTCTGCTGCTTTAGCTTCAGCTTTCTTAGGTGCTGCTGCTTTAGCTTCAGCTTTCTTAGGTGCTGCTGCTTTAG
>JAHZKG010000014.1 GCA_022600515.1 Gammaproteobacteria bacterium | reverse complement strand
CCTGCGTATACTTCCGTGTGCTAGCGTATTTTACCGCTGAGGGAGTGGGAGCTTATTTTGTGAATGATGCACTTAAAAGCTAAACGCTGAAAATTATCCGTGATTCTCGAGAGCATAGTGCTTTTATGACATTCAATATTTGTTGTTTTAACAAAATCTCGTATCGCTTGGCTCTTGTGATAACCCGCATTATCCCAAATGGCATGTATTTTTTTAGCGGCAGGTTTAGCGTTAATACGTTGTTTTAAAAAGGCTGCGATGCTTTCGCCATTTATCCATTTAGCTTCTGCGTATTCAATGTGATGGTCAGCTAAATTAATACCAGCAATTAAATTGACTCGTTTTTGACAAGCAGTCATTTTCTCAGGTTTTCGAGTCCCTTTTGCTGTGCAACCATAGGCCAACTTTGCTTGATTTTGGGGATGCGATGCATCTAAAAAATAAATTACTTCATTTTTAGGAAGGTCAGATTTTAGCTTTTTATAGTATTCAATAAACGCTTCTTGCTTGGTCTTGTCTGCTTTTGCAGGTATGCCATGCGGTTTTTTATAACGAAAACCGTCCGCTTGTAACCATTTCGTCATCCAGCTTCGCGTGTAGGTTAGGTTGAACTCGGATTTAACATAAGCACAAATCTCTTTGACATAAAGAAGGACGGCTTTTATTCGGTCGCGGATACGGCCATCTCGCTCTGATTTATGTTGAATAGCACGTTCTTGTGCTATAAGGCGTCTGTCCATGTGCGTATTTGATCATATTCGGCTTAAGTGCGCAACGCCATTAGCGATGGGTATAGCATCAAATAATGCGAGCATTTCATCGACTGTTGTTTCAATTGGTTTATCCTTTCTAGACATTTTAAATGTCCGATTTGAATCAACACTTAAATAATAGACCAAATGACGCGCAAATAACGTAATTTCACTTAAGGTTTGTCACTCCCGAGTAGGCGCACCACTGTCAGGTCAAAGCAGGATGGTTTTCCTTCTCCCGCTGAGCGCGGGGGAAGGTGCCCGATAGCGCGGATGGGGGAATATTAAATCACTGCAGTCCTGGTTTTAATCCAAATGCTGCAGGCAGCTGGCTTGCAACTTCAGCACCTAAGTTTTTTGCAAGCAACTCCATCACGTTTTCTTTGGTCGTATAGTCTACAAAAGTGTCGAGTTTAATCACCTCACGCGCAATCGATTCGCTACTACCAAACCCGTCTATTAAACCACGCGTTTTGGCCTGAGTACCGGTCCAAAATAAGCCAGAAAACGTTTCGTTATCTATTTTGAGCCGTGTGCCACGTCCTTCTTTTACTTTGTTAATAAATTGCTCATGCACTAAATCCAGCATACGCTGCAAATACGCAACATCTTCTGGTTTTTCTGGTGAAAATTGATCTAAAAAGCCTTTGTTCGAACCCGCTGTTTGCATTCTGCGTGTTACCCCTAATTTTTGTAGGGTATCTACAAAACCAAATCCGTTATAAATCACACCGATAGAGCCCACCATGCTTGAGGGTGCCGCATAAATTTCATCGGCCGCTGCTGCAACATAATAAGCTGCTGAAGCACATAAATCGACACACACCGCATAGGTTTTTATATCTGGATATTTTTCTTTGTAATACCGTACCGCATTATACATATAATCTGCTTGAACGGGGCTTCCGCCAGGGCTATCAATACGTAGTACCAATGCTTTCATGCCTTTATTTGCATACGCATGCGAAAGGCTTTCTGAAAAGTTCTCAGCACTGGCTGCTTGCTTATCTGTAATAACGCCTTTGATATCAATTAAACCAACATGCGGACTAACACGTGCCGTAATCTCCGCGCGACGCGACACAGTCGCACCATAAATAATCCAAACAACAAGCAACATAAATAAAGCGCGTAAGACCCACCGCCAAATACGTTTTCGTTTACGCTCAACCAAATGATCTAAAATAAGCTGATTTAAAACTTCTTGTGAGTTCGTCATGTGAGTGCACTTGATTTTTGAATACGATAACCACATTTTACTTGAGAGCAGCTAGAATTAATATAATTAAAGCTAATTAATCTAATTTAAGGATATTCATCATGCGCATGGACAAACTGACGTCTAAATTTCAAACAGCCATTGCAGATGCACAATCTTTAGCGCTCGGGCGGGAGAATAATTTTATTGAACCCGAGCATCTTATGAAAGCGTTTCTAGACCAACAAGGTGGCAGCTGCAGGCCGCTTTTAAGCAAAGCCGGTGTTAATTTATTAAAACTTAGAACATTAATCGACCAGGCACTCGATGCACTGCCTAAAGTATCTGGCGTCCCTGGAGATGTTCATGTTTCGAATACCCTCACGCAATTACTTAATATCACGGACCAAATTGCTCAAAAAAGAAAGGATAATTATATTTCCAGTGAGTTATTTTTGCTGGCGGCTATGGAAAAAAATAAAACCGGCCTGGGTAAATTATTAGTCGCATCCGGCACTAACAAAAAAGCAATCGAACAAGCGATTGATGATATTCGAGGCGGCGAGAGCGTTGATGATCCTAATGCTGAAGAACAACGTCAATCTCTTGAGAAATATACACAAGATTTAACCGAGCAAGCAGAGCAAGGTAAACTCGATCCCGTGATTGGGCGTGATGATGAAATCCGCCGTACCATCCAAGTGCTCCAACGCCGTACCAAAAATAATCCGGTGCTCATTGGTGAGCCAGGCGTTGGTAAAACAGCGATTGCTGAAGGCTTGGCGCAACGCATTATTAATGGCGAAGTGCCTGAAGGCTTAAAAAACAAACGCTTACTTTCACTGGATATGGGCTCTCTGATTGCAGGTGCTAAATTTAGAGGCGAATTCGAAGAGCGTCTCAAAGGTGTACTCAAAGATTTAGACAAGCAAGCAGGCCAAATTATTTTATTTATTGATGAAATTCACACCATGGTAGGCGCCGGTAAAGCCGAAGGCTCAATGGATGCAGGCAACATGTTAAAACCTGCTTTGGCACGCGGTGAACTACATTGTATTGGCGCAACAACCCTCAATGAATACCGTGAGAATATCGAAAAAGATGCAGCCCTTGAGCGCCGTTTTCAAAAAGTATTGGTCAACGAACCCTCTGTAGAAGATACCATTGCTATTTTACGCGGCTTAAAAGAACGCTACGAAGTGCATCATGGAGTTGAAATTACCGATCCTGCTATTGTTGCTGCAGCAACGCTTTCGCATCGCTATATTACTGACAGACAACTCCCTGATAAAGCAATTGATCTAATTGATGAGGCTGGCAGTCAAATTCGTATGGAAATTGACTCTAAACCTGAAAGCATGGATAAACTCGATAGGCGCCTTATTCAATTAAAAATCGAACGGGAAGCCCTTAAAAAAGAATCCGATGATGCCTCTAAAAAACGCTTGGCCAATCTTGAAGAAAACATTCAGACACTCGAAAAAGAGTATGCCGATCTGAATGATATTTGGAAAGCTGAAAAAGCCAGCTTACAGGGCACAACGCAAATCAAAGAGCAGTTAGAGCAAGCCAAACTTGAAATGGAATCTGCTAAACGTGCAGGTGATTTAAGCCGCATGTCTGAACTACAATATGGGCGCATTCCTGAGCTTGAAAAAGCACTCATCGATGCCGCCAGTATAGAACAACCCGAAACCAAACTCTTTCGTAACAAAGTCACAGAGGAAGAAATTGCTGACGTTGTGTCTAAATGGACCGGTATTCCAGTGGCTAAAATGCTTGAAGGTGAAAAAGAAAAATTACTCCAAATGGAAACCGTGCTACATCAACAAGTCATTGGTCAGAACGAAGCAGTTAATGCTGTGTCTAATGCGATACGACGCTCACGTGCTGGCTTATCCGATCCGAGTCGCCCTATCGGATCGTTTCTATTTCTTGGTCCAACCGGTGTGGGTAAAACAGAACTCTGTAAAGCGCTCGCAACGTTTATGTTTGATACACCTGAAGCCATGGTTCGCATTGATATGTCTGAGTTCATGGAAAAACATTCAGTGGCGCGTTTAATTGGTGCGCCTCCTGGCTATGTCGGTTATGAAGAAGGCGGCTATATTACAGAGGCCGTTCGTCGAAGACCTTATTCGGTGATATTGCTTGATGAAGTAGAAAAAGCACATGCTGATGTGTTTAATATTCTGCTTCAAGTACTTGATGATGGTCGATTAACCGATGGGCAAGGCCGTACGGTTGATTTCAGAAATACGGTGATTGTGATGACCTCTAATTTAGGCTCGCATCTTATTCAAGAAATGAGTGCTGAAGATAATTATGATAAAACAAAAGCCGCTGTTATGGCGCTTGTTGGGCAAGAATTTCGTCCTGAATTTATTAATCGCATTGACGAAAGTGTGGTATTCCATGCACTCACTGAGCCACAAATTGCGAATATTGCCTCGATTCAAATTAAGCATTTAGAAGCGCGACTGCATGCACAAGATATTGGGCTTAATCTAAGTGCAGATGCCCTCTCACACATTGCCAAAGCAGGCTTTGATCCTGTGTATGGTGCAAGACCTCTCAAACGCACCATTCAGCAGCAACTTGAGAATCCATTGGCTGAAGATTTACTAAAAGGCGCATTCAAACCCGGTGAAACCATTCAGGTAGCGCTAGAAGATAATCAGCTAGTATTTAAAGTAACAAAAAAATAGGCACCGTCAACTTAGAGTCGAACGTACCCTGATAGCACAGTGGTGAAATAATTTTATTGACTGCCAATCCAGCAATAAAACTTTATCGCTTACCTGAAACATCACCTAGCACTTTTTTTTCTGTGTGTAGCGAATTACTAAATTTAAAAAAACGACAAATTAACAATACGCCACACACACACTGCCTAGCATTTTCATGAAGTTACAATAAACAAAAATATGTCTTATTCATAATAATTCCTTTTTGACATATTATATAGGTATAAATTAATTAAATTGAGCATGATTTTGAGAGTTATTTCACGTAAAAAGGTGAAAGAATATTATGAAATTAACACGCAATCAAAACTTCCTTCAAAACTTCCTTTAATTGAGTGGTATTTCAAAGTTAATCACTCCAAAATTAACAATTTAATTGAGCTAAGAAATATTTTTAATAGTGTTGATTCTGTTCACGGGTACACCGTGTTTAATATTGGCAGTAATAATTATAGATTGATTACAGCTATACATTACAACACTCAAACATGTTATGTTCGCGCCCTTTGGACTCTTGCAGAATATAGCAAACGAGATAGCCAACTAAAGTTAAAACGAGGTGATTTATGAATGCTAATGCACTAACTCTTGATTATATTGATGTGAGATCAAAGCATGAATTTCATATTCCTGTTTTTGCATTTAAAAGACCTCGTAATGATAAAGAGTATGGCATTATTGAGTCTTATTTAGATGAATTAATCGATGCAATAAGGGATGATGGACATCATCCCTTAGCACAAGCCATGTTAATAATGGGTGAAAATTTAGAAGAATATGATAATTCAACGCATTCTGAAATTGGAACCGATGTTACTAATATTGAAATGGTTAAATATTTAATGAAAAAAAATAATTTAACACAAAAAGACTTAATCGATATTTTTGGTAATCAAGGTAATGTGTCTAAATTTCTAAGTGGCGAGAGAGCTTTATCAAAATCACAAATAATAGGATTAAAAGCTCGTTTTGGAATTGGAGCTGACTTTTTCTTGCGCAATTAATGATATAAATCAATGGTGCCAGGTACGAAAAAAATAGCAGCATTCGACAAGCTGTATTATCCGTTGTACCATCAGAAAAATAAGCATAATTTGGCATAAGGGACGGCTAATGCTTAACGCATTTTTCTCACGAAAAAAATCTAGAAAACCAATCAAACCCATGACACTGATGGTTATTGCTTTAAGTATTGTGTTTGGTGGACTCATTCTTTTTAATATTACCAAGCGTGTATTAATTAATCAGTTTTTCAAAAACTATACGCCACCTGCTGTCAGTGTTGCTTCTGTCACCGTGAATCAAGACAATTGGCAACCTAACTTAAATACGGTTGCATCTTTTGTTGCAGTCAATGGCGTAGATATTAATTCAGAGGCTGCAGGAAACGTCGTTGATATTCACTTTACATCCGGTGAAACCGTTGAAAAAGATGTTGCTCTGATTGATATTGACGATCGCACGGATAAAGCCACGCTAAAATTTAACCAAGCCGACTTAGTACTACAAAAGGTGAATTATAAACGCCAAGTACAGCTCATGAGAAAAAACGCAACCTCTCAATCAGAAGTCGATACAGCCAAAGCTCAAATGCTAGAAGCTGAAGCCAAAGTTGAAAGAACAAGCGTGAGTATAAAGCAAAAACATATTACAACCCCTTTTGCCGGTCGCCTTGGCATTCGCTTAATTAATTTAGGTGAATATATAACCCCAGGCCAAACAAATATTGTAACGCTTCAATCACTTGATCCTCTTTTTCTTGAATTTTATATTCCCGAACAGTTATTACCTAAAATTCATGTCAAACAACGGATTTTATTTTCAATCGAGCCCAATACAGACAAGCTATTTTCTGGCAGTATCACAGCCATTAATGCCAAAGCAGATACCCAAACCCATAATGTGAAAATCCAGGCAACGCTTTCTAATTGTCCTGCTGAGGTATTTAACGAAAAAATACCGGCTTCACTGGTAGAATCTCAAAAAATTCCGAATACCACCCGTACAAAAATTACCTGTAGCACCGAAAAAAATCAAGCAGAAAACATCACAAATTATGCATTTATTCCGGGTATGTTTGCGTCGGTTGAAATCGAGCAACCCAGCATTCCAAACGCACTGACATTACCTACTACAGCTATCTCATATAGCTTATATGGTAACTCTGTTTTTTTAATTCTGCCTAAAAAAGATAAAAACAATCAAGACATACTGGTTGTCAAACGTGTGTTTGTAACAACAGGAGATGAACAAGGCAATCAAGTGATGATTACTAAAGGCCTTGAAGCCGATCAGCAAGTGGTGAGTGCAGGTGAAGTGAAGCTGCAAGATGATACACGAGTTGTGATTAACAATCATGTGCCTCTGAATACCCTTAGAAACACAACTCATTTAGGCGAGTAAACGCATGCACTTTACCGATTTATATATTAAGCGCCCAGTTCTCGCGACCGTTGTGAGTCTTTTGATTTTATTATTTGGCTTCAATTCACTGCTGAATATGTCCATTCGACAATACCCTAAAATGGACAACACGGTGATTACGGTCACCACCAAATATCCTGGTGCTGATGCAAATCTTATTGCAGGCTTTATTACAACACCGATTGAAAGTGCTGTAGCAAGCGCTGAAGGTGTTGACTACATGACCTCCTCCAGCACGCTAGGCACCAGTAAGATTACACTGAATATTAAGTTAGGGTTTGATTCACAAGTTGCTTTTACCGATGTCATGAGCAAAGTCCAACAAACCTTAAATCAGCTGCCTCCAGAAGCAGAAGATCCTGTGATTATTAAGTCATCTGATACTGCAACTGATTTATTATATTTAAGCTTAAATAGCCCTGATATGACCCCGCAACAAATTACAGACTATGCAACGCGCGTGGTCAAGCCCCAACTTGAAACCATCACAGGGGTTTCAAAAGCTGATATTTTAGGTGGGCAAGTGTATGCAATGCGTATTTTTCTTAATCCAAATAAAATGGCTGCACTGAACGTCACACCGGCTGACGTCTCACAGGTACTTAAAAATAATAATTTTTTAACGGCCGCTGGACGCACCAAAAGCGAATATGTCGCCGTTAGTATTCGAGCCAATACTGACTTGAGTAATGCAGAGGCTTTTAGCCAAATTATTATTCGAAATAATAACGGATCGATTATTCGCCTACGTGACATTGGACGCGTGAAGCTGGGCTCTCAAAATTATGATTCTTCTGTTATTTTCAATGGTAAAAAAGCAGTATTCATCGGCATTACACCCACCCCAAGCGCTAACCCACTCAATGTTATTACACAAGTGCGTCAATCATTTGAATCACTTGTGCCACAGTTTCCGCCGTCACTCAAAGGCACGGTGGTCTATGATGCAACTGATTTTATTCGTGCATCGATACATGAAGTGGTTTCAACCATTATTGAAGCTGCCTTAATCGTAATTGTTGTTATTTTTCTTTTTTTAGGGTCGCTACGTTCCGTGCTCATTCCTGTCGTTACCATTCCACTCTCGCTGATTGGTGTGTGCACGTTCATGTTTTTCTTAGGCTACTCCATTAACTTACTCACATTACTCGCTTTTGTTTTGGCCATTGGCCTTGTTGTTGATGATGCGATTGTGGTGGTTGAAAATGTGCATCGCCATATTGAGTCAGGTAAAACGCCGTTTCAAGCAGCGCTTATGGGTGCGCGTGAGATTGCAACCCCTGTTATTGCCATGACCATCACCCTTGCGGCTGTGTATGCACCCATTGGCTTTATGTCTGGCTTAACGGGTGCCTTATTCAAAGAATTTGCCTTTACCTTAGCGTCAGCCGTTATTATCTCAGGGGTCATTGCACTCACACTCTCACCGATGATGTGTTCTAAAATACTGACAACCGAGATGAACGAAGGACAACTCGCAAAAACAGTCGATAATATATTTCAAACCTTACGGCTCAAATACAAACACTGGCTGCATAAGCTACTTGATACACGTGAAATAATGATTGTGTTTTCTGTTGTTGTGCTTTTAATTTTGCCTTATCTTTATTTGAAGACACCGGCTGAAACAGCACCAGAAGAAGACCAAGGCTTCTTTTTTGTTGTCGGAACCCCACCTAAATCAGCAACTTTAGAATACATCGAAGCATTCACCAAACCGTTCGAAAAAATATTTATGAATTTTCCTGAAACAGCGCACTATTTTATTGTCAATAATTCCTCCCCTATCTCAGGCATTGTGCTGAAGCCTTGGGGCGCGCGAGATAGAACGCAATTTGAAATGAAAAAACCGCTCCAAGAAGCCCTTAATACGGTGCCAGGCATGAAAAACTTTGCCGTTATTCCTGCATCACTACCAGGTGGTGGCGGCGGCACGCCTATCCAATTTGTTATAAAAACAAGTAATGATTTTACGAGTTTATTGGATATATCCGATAAGCTCTTAATCAAAGCCCAAGAGAGCGGCTTATTTATTTACCTAGATAACAGCCTAAAATTCAATCAGCCTGAAGTTGAGCTTCAAATTAACCGGGCTAAAGCAGCTGATTTAGGCTTAGACATGAAAGTCATTGGGAATAACTTAAGTGGCGCCTTGTCTGGCGGTTATACTAATTATTTTAATTTAGAAGGCAGAAGCTACCAAGTCATTCCGCAGCTTGAGCGACAATTCCGTATGACATCAGAGCAATTAGGGCAAATTCATGTAAAAACCATCAATAACACCATGGTGCCCCTCTCAACCGTTGTCACACCGGTTGAAAAAACACAGCCCAATGCCATTACACATTTTCAGCAACTAAATGCTGCTACTATTCATGGCGTCACGACACCAGGAACAACGCTTGGTGAGTGCTTAAGTTTTTTACAAGAAGCGGCCGCAGATGTACTTCCGAAAGGCTTTACGTTTGATTATGCCGCGCAATCGAGACAGTTTATGCAAGAAGGTAACGCTCTCATTTTTGCCTTTTTCCTGTCAATTATTATTATTTTCTTGGTTCTGTCTGCACAGTATGAAAGCTTTCGAGATCCGCTGATTATTCTCATCAGTGTCCCCATGTCGCTTTGCGGGGCTTTAATTCCGCTCAATTTAGGCGCCGCGACCATTAATATTTATACACAAGTTGGCTTAATTACGTTAATAGGCTTAATCAGTAAACATGGCATTCTGATCGTTGATTTTGCAAATCACTTACAACGCGAGAAAAAACTTACCCGGCGTGCTGCAGTAGAAGAAGCAGCAAGCACCCGTCTGCGTCCTATTTTAATGACAACGGCTGCCATGGTGTTCGGCGTTTCACCGTTACTTTTTGCATCAGGTGCGGGGGCTGTTAGCCGTTTTGATATTGGTCTTGTTATTTCAAGCGGGCTTTTAATCGGCACTTGCTTTACACTCTTTGTGGTCCCTACCATGTACACTTATCTTGCGGCAGACCATCGAAATGATGATTTTTAAAGGCTTTAAAGCATGATAAAAAATATAACTCTATTCATTTTTTTAATTTTCGTCAGTGCTGTCAATATAGCCTACGCACAATCAACCACACGTATAACAGAATTTTCTAATAGCAAAGTAAACGTCTGGAAGACTGTAATTCATCCGAAATCCAACCAAGTTTTAAGCATGCATCGCCATGATTATGACCGAGTGCTTGTTGCCCTCAGTAATGGATTATTAAAAATAACCAATGACAAAGGTGATATCCATTATTTGAAGCTTAAAAAAAACAGAACATACTACTTAAAAAAAGATTTGCCTGATGAACTACATCAAGATGAAAATATGACAAAACATCCCATTATTGTTGTGGTGATAGAGCTTAAAGAATAACGGTTATCCCCCGAAAAATAAGCGCTGTTAACAGTGACGTTTTCTCGTGACCTATGCCTTATGCGCCTCACTTTAATCCTATCAAAAGATTATGAAAAATATTTTATATGTTTTTATTTTTACTCTCTTTTTCATCCGTATCATCTTCTGATTTAAAACGTTCTAATGTTTTTTTAATGTCATGAGCGATTACAACAGACTCGGAACGTTTCTCATTATAATGCTCAGGCCATGCTTTACTTCCGCTATGAAAATCATAAGAATCCGCATAATATTTTTTTGCTGAGTACTCTCGCCTTACAACGCCACTATCTTTCATATATGAAGCCATTTTATTGATGACCTCCTCTTTTGTGGCTGTCCCTGATAAAGAGTAAATATCTAAATAAGCTTGCCGACAAGGAAGGGGCTTCCCATCTGTCTCTGTCTCATTAAATACTTTACATTTAAAATAAATTGCTTCGGCTTCTAAACGAAGAATGCCTTTAACAAACTCGGCTTTACTAATTTTTGTCTCTTTAGCTAACGCAATCAATCTCGAATATTCATTGGCATCACTGAGCACACGCAGCCTTGATGACTGAGAAAGCGTTTGTTCTTCTTCACTGTCATGAGCAATTACAACAGACTCGGAACGTTTCTCATCATAATGCTTAGGCCATGCTTTACTTCCGCTATGAAAATCATAAGAGTCCGCATAATATTTTTTTGCTGGATACTCTCGCCTTACAACCCCATTGTCTTTAATATATGAAGCTATTTGCTTAATCACTTCATCTTTTGTTTTTTCTCCTGATAAAGCATAAATGTCTGAATAAGCTTGGTTCAGAATAGGACTATCCGAACCTACCCCTATCTCATTAAATACTTTACACCTAAAGTAAATTGCTTCGGCTTCCAAATGAATAATGCCTTTAACAAAAGCGCCCTTGCTGATTTCTTTTTCTTTAGCTAACGTAATCAATTTCGAATATTCATTGGCGTGTTCAAGATTTTTTAACTCATACGCGTAACTGAGCGCACATTTTATAGGTGACTGAGACACATTGAGTGTAATGCGTCTATGTTTAACATCTGTATGTGCTGTCGTTTTTAAATTATCAGTAGACTCGATTAAAACAGGTGACAAAGAGCGCTCTAGTACCCGAGCTTCCTTCGATTGATAAAAAATCGCTCTCCACTGTGAAACAGGCATACCCCTACCCCTTATATAATTAACCCATACTATTTAAAAGTATAGACTATATTAAAGACAGAAAATTCTTGTTCACTCGGCCCCCATAAAATACGTTTTCCTGTCTAATCATCGCATCTTGAAGTCTGACGGGCATAGACGACCCGTTATTATACAAAGCCTCTAAGATATCCACTCTTATTAGGTAAACTAATGTGTTGTAGCAAAGGCCTCGGGTGAGATGTGCTCTCCTTCAAATGCATCAAGCTGAACTAATTTAAATGTCGGCCCATTGACTTGGGAGCTTACCTTGTGATTTTCTGGGTAAACCTTCAACATAGGCAAAAACACACTCCCACCAATCACATAGCGGGTGTCTCTACTTGCAGGAGAAAGCGTCCATACATTTTGATAGCTAATCGCTTCTAGTTGATTATTAATGCGCATGTTACCAACGTACAGCATGATATGGCCTTTTTTATAAATCAACGTCATGAGTGCATGTCCTTCGAATTTTAAAGCATCAAGGCGTTTTTCAACCGTATAGTCTGATATATCCATGGTTTTATTTAACTTTTGCTGCATACCTGAGTTTCTGGGTAACCAAATACCAAACGGCGTGAATAAACTCTTCATTTCTTGTGAGCAATCATTCAATAAAAACACGCCACCCCAACCATATGCGCGATGTTGTAGCTGCTGAATTATACGACTTATATTATGAGGCGATGCAGACAAAGGCATTGCTGCCGCAGCTTTTGTATTAATCACACCTGCTTTAATAACCGCTTGATTTTGTGCATTTTTAACAGGAATCAAGATTAATGTTTCTCGTGCATCACGTGTGTTTAATGGAAACACTGCGAAAGCCTTCTCCGGCTGTGCGCTCATCAAAGAAATCAGGCGCCGCATCGGGCAGCATACGTGCAGCCGTATTATTGACTAGAATTGCTCGATTTTTAGCATCATACATCGCATGATCTAAGTGCTCTAAATTTAGATTTTTTTTGTATTGCATGCCACCAAACCGCATCATGTTTTCTAAAATTTTCAGCATAATGCTGATGTGCATTATCTTGTGTTTGATTATTAAATGTATTGAGTAATGCTATCTCTGTTGTTTTAAGCTGAGGAGAAATTGCATTCACCATTGATTCACTCCAAGGAGACAAGCCACTTGAATCGCTCGAATAATAATGATTATAAGACTGCTTAAGGCGCAACGCTTGATTCTGTGGTGTTAATATATTTTGATTGTATTTTGGATTATCGGGCGAAATATAAGTATTAATATCTTGAGCATAAGCTTCAATAGGAAACTGTTCTCTTCGGATATCTACGGCAAGCGAGAGTGATGAATAGAGCATACTACAGACTAAGTAAATAACATGAGGCAACCGCATACAAAAACCCAAAACAGCTAAAGTTGCTATTATGTATCATATTTGCGCATAAATAGATAATTTAAATTACATTATGTACTTCAATTAAACCAACTCAGCTATTTAAATCGCTTTTTTTACAGGTTAAATCATGGCAGAATCTAAATCCGACAATACCTCAAGCAGTATAGCGAGTGCTATGTCGCCGGTTAAGGCTATCGAAGGGACTGAGGCCATATTGAGTGCAGTAGTGAACTTACGCATTAATGTGCCTGTTAATGCCGTTACAGGCCTCGTTACAGGCATTGATAAGCTGTTGAAAGCAACCGTAAGCTTGGTAACGACGGCTACATCTCTTCCTTCAACTATGATTAGAGATATAACCAGTCTACCTTTTGATATCGTAGGTGCCGCTCTTTTTCCCAATATCACAGGAAGACTCACTTCAATAGTGAAAGACGTTGTCGGCACAGGGCCGATAACGAATGCAACAAGCGTTCTAGGGAGCGCTTTAAGTGCGAGTAAACAAATAGCAAACACCGGCTCGATAGAGCAAGCGCTAAGCAGTACCTACCAACCGGTCATAAAAAATACTATAGATAATTTATCAAAAGCTGAACCTGCAAAGCCCTCCGGCCCTAATAAAGGACCGTCGACGTAAAAAATACGGCAAGCACTATAAAATATAACGCGCTAAATCTTCGTCTTCGACCAGTGCACCTAAATGCTTCTGTACATAGTCTCGTGTTACTTTCACTTTATCACCTGATTTATCTGTTGCTTCAAATGATACTGTTTCAAGTAAACGCTCCATCACCGTATATAAACGCCGTGCACCAATGTTTTCTGTCCGTTCGTTCACTTGCCATGCAACTTCTGCAATGCGTTTCACCCCACTTTTATCAAACGAGAGCGTAACGCCTTCTGTTGCTATTAACGCTGAATATTGCTCGGTCAGTGAGGCATAAGGTTCTGTCAGAATTTGAATGAAATCTTCAACGCTAAGCGCTGTTAATTCGACTCGAATCGGTAAACGCCCTTGAAGCTCAGCAATTAAATCTGAAGGTTTTGACACATGAAATGCACCCGATGCAATAAATAAAATATGATCCGTTTTAATCACACCATATTTGGTAGAAACAGCTGAGCCTTCCACCAACGGCAGTAAATCACGCTGAACCCCTTCGCGTGACACATCGCCACCGCCCTGTTCTGCACGTTTCGCAACCTTATCAATTTCATCAATAAAAACAAATCCATTTTGTTCAACTGACTCAATGGCTTGCAGCTTGATTTCTTCTTCATTCACAAGCTTAGCCGCTTCTTCTTCACGCAGCACTTTCATTGCTTTATAAATCGGTAACTCTCGGCGTTTTACTTTCTCTGAGCCCACTTGTTGGAACATAGATTGCAACTGATTGGTCATTTCTTCCATACCAGGAGGCGCCATGATTTCAATCCCAACAGGTGATGACGAAACCTTAATTTCAATCACTTGCTCATCTAACTTGCCTTCTCTTAATTGCTTTCTAAACTTTTGTCGTGCTGATGAATCACGCCGTTCTTCCCCTTCTGTCGGAGGCAATAATGCATCTAAAACACGCTCTTCAGCTGCATCTTCCGCTTGTTGCTCTACTTTTTCCATTGCACGTTCACGTGCTAATTTAAATCCAATATCGGCCAAATCACGAATAATCGATTCAACATCACGTCCAACATATCCCACCTCTGTAAACTTAGTGGCTTCAACTTTAATAAACGGTGCATCAGCTAAACGCGCAAGACGTCTCGCTATTTCGGTTTTACCCACACCGGTTGGCCCAATCATTAGAATATTTTTAGGCATAATCTCAGCGCGCAACGCTTTATCTGGAATTTGCATTCGGCGCCAACGATTACGCAGTGCAATTGCAACCGCACGCTTTGCATCATCTTGCCCAATAATATGCTTGTCTAATTCCTCAACAATTTCTCGAGGTGTCATATTTGCACGAGCGGTCAGCGCTTCTATTTTAGGCATTTCAATCGTGTCCTGTTTTTCAGCGGTTGCTACAATACTAGCCATGGTTCACATCCAGTTTTTCAATGGTTAAATTCTGATTGGTATAAACACACATATCAGCGGCGATATTCAAGCCTTTTTCAACAATTTTAAGTGGCGATAATTTTGTGTTTTCCATTAGACCACGTGCTGCAGCTTGTGCAAACGGTCCGCCTGAGCCAATGGCCATTAAGCCTGCTTCAGGTTCAATTACATCCCCGTTTCCGGTAATAATTAAAGAGGCTTTTGCGTCGGCTACAACAAGTAAGGCTTCAAGACGACGTAGCATTTTATCTGTACGCCAATCTTTCGCTAATTCAACCGCTGCACGTACCAAGTGCCCTTGATGCAGTTCAAGCTTGCTTTCAAAGCGTTCAAATAAAGTAAACGCATCTGCCGTGCCGCCTGCAAATCCTGCAATCACTTTATCTTGGTACAAGCGCCGTACTTTACGCGCATTACCTTTCATGACCGTACTGCCTTGCGTTACCTGGCCATCGCCTCCGATAACCACCTGGTTGCCGTCTCTCACCGACAATATGGTTGTTCCACGAAACTGTTCCAAAGTATCTCCCGCATTAATATAAATATTTCATATCAAGTAAATGGGGATATTTTTAAAAAAATCAACCAATCAAGCCGAATTTATTATGCGCATGTATTACACATGCCTCGAAGTTCAATGGGATCATCACTCAAACTAAAGGCATCCAAATGTGCTAAATGCGTCACAGCATTTCTTACTTTTTCATCCTGTATTTCGCGGACACCATGACACATAGAGCAAACCATCAACACTTCTGAGCAAAGCTTGGTTTCAGGCTCACCACACAGGGTATACGATTGAATAGAATCAATTTTATGAACAACCCCTGCGGTCACAAAAAAACCTAATGCGCGATACACAGCAGCCGCTGTTGCATTGGGTTGTTCATCAAGTAAACTATTTAAAATATCATATGCTTTTAATGGCTTATCTGCTTGCCATAAAGCATATAACACGGTTTTACGAAGCGAGGTGAGTGTCAGTGGTATTCCCTGACAATACACTAAAAACGCAGCCGGATAGCCCATGAGCTTATGCCTTAGGTAGCAAAAAAGAAGTGCCTTCTATATTTGCTGACAGCTTTAAATGCTCGGCTAAGCTTTTGCCCATATCTGAAAAGCTCGCACGCTCCCCAATCGATTGACCTTCGATATCAGGGCCAAATGCCAGTACAGGCACATGTTCGCGGGTATGCTCGCTTCCTGGAAATGTTGGGTCGCATCCATGATCAGCCGAAATCAAAACACAATCATCTGCTTTTAATACAGCTTCTAGTTCAGGAATACGCGCATCAAATGCTTCAAGTGCAGCAGCATAGCCGTCCACATCGCGCCGGTGTCCAAAAAAAGAGTCAAAATCAACAAAGTTTGTAAACACCAAGCTGCCCGGAGGTGCAGTTTTCATGGCCTCAATCGTTGCATCAAACAGTGCCATATTTCCTTCTGCTTTGATCACTTGTGTGGGGCCTTGATGCGCAAAAATATCAGCTGTTTTGCCAATCGCAATCACCTCTCGTCCGGCACTGCTTAAGTAATCTAACAGTGTTTTGCTCGGCGGCAATACAGAATAATCACGTCGGTTGCCGGTTCGTTTAAACGCACCGGGTGAGCCTATAAAAGGCCGCGCGATTACCCGCCCAATATGGTAAGTGTCGACTAATTCACGTGCTACCTCACACAAAGCATATAAACGCTCAAGACCAAACGTTTCTTCATGTGCTGCAATCTGAAAAACACTGTCACCAGAGGTATATATAATCGGTTGATTTGTTTTTTGATGCTGCTCACCAAGCTGCTCTACAATATCGGTTCCTGAGGCATGTACTTCACCCAACACACCGGGTATATTTGTGCGCTGAATAAATTCAGCAATTAATTCAGGCGGAAAGCACGATGGTTGTTTAGGAAAATATCCCCACTCAAAGCGCACCGGAACACCGGCAAGCTCCCAGTGGCCACTGGGTGTGTCTTTACCTAAACTCTGCTCAACAGCATAGCCATAATAACTCTCAGGAGCAGGTAAGCCGGACACATCAAACACGCCCTCTCCCGCACTTAATACCGCGGCGTGATACAGCCCTAAACGCGCCAAATTTGGAAGGTGTAAGCTTTTTTTAGATGCCGACAGAATATGTCCGAACGTATTCGCCCCTTCATCGCCATATAAAACAGCATCCGCACTGGCACCAATACCCAAAGAATCCATCAATAAAACACAAGCACGTGGCAACGACGTGGACATGTTAGGCCTCTGTATGTTGTGGTTTAGCAAACGTTTCTTTTAAGAAAAACACCAAAACAAAAGAAACAATAAACGCAGTGGGTAAAATTAAAGCGGCCGTTTGATACGCTTCAATCGGATAAACCGGTGTACCATTAACCCAATTAACACCACCACTTTTCATCAAAATCGAACTAAATATATATTGATAAACCGAGTAGCCCCCTTGCGTTAAAATAGACACCACACTCATCAATGTCGCAATCATAATAGGCACGGTACTTTCAGCAACCAACACATAACTAATCACCTGAGCCATGGTGGTAAACCCTAATAAAAAGAACAAAAAGCCCATCATATTTAACGACACATTGGCATATAAAATTAAAAACACAATGCCTAGAGAAACCAAAGCACCCAGTTTCATTGGGAGCAAACGTCGTTTTAATTTATCAGAAAAAAATCCGATTAAAGGCCCGCCTAACATGGCCCCCAAAAATAACATGCCATTCACCATGGATGCTTCGGTTTGTGACACATTTAAACGCTGCATTAAATAAAGTTTTCCCATCACAGCACCGAGTACGGCAATCGGTAAGTTCATTAAGCTCGTATAAAACCCTGATAAAAGCGGTTGCGTATGCATGCAGCCTTTCCATACAGCTTTCATCGGCAACAGCTCATGCTTTGGCTCTTCATAGCCTTCCGGCTTATCTTCAATAAACCACAGCATGAGCAGCAGCATAAATAAACCAAGCCACGCAACATCGAGTACGGCTCCTCTCCATCCAAAATGAAGTACGAGCGCTGTTAATGGATATTGTGCAAGCAGGCCACCTGTCATTGCCATGGTGACAATCACACCGGTTATCATCGCCATACGTTTCGGGGGAAACCAACGTGTTGCCAAACGAACAGGGCCTAAAAAACAAAAAGCACTGGTCACACCCGCTACAAACCGGCATATCAGCGCAAGACTAAAATTTGTTGTGTAAGCCAGAGTAAACGTACTGAGCATGCAAAAAAACATTGAAAAAACCAATGTTTTCTTAATAGAAAGCCTATCGAGTAATATCCCGGCCACTATCAAAAATAAAACGTTTGCTAAATAATAAGCGCTAGACAAATACATCAGTTGATTGGCTTGAATACCGAAATCACGCATGACGTGATCAGCAATTGAGGCAAACATATTGCCTTGTACAAACTGATAGAAAAAAAACAATGACGCAGAAAGACAAACCAACCAAGGTTGTAGGGATGTATATATACGGTGTTTTTTACTCACATTGAACCTCTGGGTGATTATGTTCAAGTAACGGCTCCTTGTTTACTAAGCGCACGTACACCCAAATGAATTCCTTTGGTGGGCGCAGGCTTCAAAAGTCGAGGCTATTTTACCAGAAATCCACACCAATTCATATCACACAATGCGACAAATATATCTAAACTTAGAAATTCAGGGATTGAGGCATCATAGGAGCATTCTGCGCTCCATCTGCAGGCACTAAGCTTCTTAATCTGATGTTTGCTGCATCTAGTATGCCTGAGCGTGCAAGATGGGTATATTGAAGCGCAACGGCTGCTTCTTCTTCTATAAAACGAGTCAATCGCTCAACTTTTTGTTCTACTAGTATCCCTGCGTTATCTAGAAACTGACAAACGGCATCATAGACAGCTTTTCTTGCCACACCAGGATATTGACCGGGCACATCAACATCAGGTTCATCCCAAAGACTAAGGTGAGGTGGGGCTGAATTTATTCGAAGCATAATTAATTAACCTTATTTTTAAAAAAACCAGAACCGGATTGTACATAATTAGTTCACGCAAAGCAACCTTTCCTGCAATAACCTTTACTTCTTCCGCTGAACGCCATGAAAGGCTGAAGGCCTAGGCGTTTAGTCCGAGATAGTCTGCGATTTTTTAACCAGCCCGAAGGGATGTTAGAAAATCTTTATGCAGGTGTAGAGTCATTGGGAGGACATTTTTCTTGGCGCGTTTAGCGCAAAAATGTCAGACGCAGGACAGTCGAGGCCAAAATACTTGCCGCGTTGACGAGTCGATTTCGAGGACTTGGATGTCCCGGAATCTATCACGAGGTAGCGGCACTCTTGTATTAACACACCTTACGCACTTTCGAGGTTTAGGGCCGTCATTGCGAACTGACGTATCCACACGAATATTTTTTAGCTACAGCCCATTGAGGAATGATTTGAAATCAGTTCAATTAAACCAAAAACCTGTCATGCCCGCGAAAGGCCACTACTGTCCGGTTAAAGCTGGATGGTTTTCCTTCTCCCGCGGGCGGGGGAAGGTGCCCGACAGGGCGGATGGGGGAAATTTTTAATGATTAAGGTTTGTTGAAAATTGGGCTTAATCCCTCGTGACGTCTACGTTCCGCGGTTTATCCTCGGAATCCATGGAAGCCCTGATAGACCCTCCCTTTTCTTTAGTGGCTTGTTCACGCCTAAGGGATGTTAAATATCCGTCATTGCGAACGAAGTGAAGCAATCAAGACAAAATCTTCGCTTGATAATTTGCACTGGGTTGCTTCACTCCGTTCGCAATGACAGCAAATGACGCATGGGAATAACACCATATTCAATAGTAAGTATTTACATCTAAAAAGTAAGGAACACTCAGGGACAAGCCACGGCACGTAGGGATTTTCTTATGCTTCACTTAAAAATAAAATCACACTAATTGAAGTTTGTGTTTGGGTATAGCGATTAAAGCCTCCCCCCATCCGCCCTATCGGGCACCTTCCCCCGCCCAGCGGGAGAAGGAAAACCATCCAGCTTTAACCGGACAGTAGTGGCCTTTCGCGGGCATGACAGGTTTTTGGTTTAATTGAACTGATTTCAAATCATTCCTCAATGGGCTGTAGCTAAAAAGTATTTCGTGAGAATACGTCAGCTTGTGAGCCCGAGCATAGCGCGTGGTGTGGCAATCATCTCGAAAATACAAAAAGTGATCGCATGATTAAAAAACAATAATTTCCTCTGAAATTAACGCCTTGCGTCATGGATAATTACCGAACAAAGTCTATACTTAATATACCAATAGGTTATTTCAGGAGACTTAAGTGGCTAATTCTAACATTAAAAAAAACACAGCGCGCGCAGAAGCATTACGAGCAAGACTAACAGAGAGTAGGAAAGACTATGAAGAACTACGTGATCGTCTTATTAAAAACCTTAGAGATAGAAAAACTGTTCTGAATGATAAAGAAGCTGCTCTGTCGGCGGTTAGAATAAATGGCCTAGCCCTTCAGTTCGCCTCCGATAAGCTACGAAACGATCCAGACGTTGTTGCTGCGGCGATTAACAACGATGAGGATGCAATTTTTTATGCGTCAAAAACTAGACAAATATGTTTTCTAGCTCGTTCTGATGTAAGAGAAGATGTTTTAGATGCAGTAAAACAAGATGGCCTAGCCCTTCAATATGCCTCAGATACATTCAAAAATGATAGAGGGGTTGTTGCAGCCGCATTTACACAAAACGCAGAGGCGCTTGATTTCGCCTCTGATGGCTTAAAAGTAGAAGAAAAGTTCATTGTTGACCTGAAAACCTCTGCTTTAGTAGATATGATTGAAAGGGGCCAGCTAAAACTTAATGAACCTACACTTTTAAAGAGAGACAAAGCAAATAAAGTGGTTGTTATGGCGGCAGTAAAACAAGATGGCCTAGCCCTTCAATATGCCTCAGAAGAGCTAAGAGGTGACCCAGAAGTTGTTAAGGCAGCAATTACACAAAATGATGCTGCAGAAAGGCACTCGGCACTTCCCCAAATTACAAACAGTAAAATGGTTGCTATCGCACGACTCGATAAATATCAAAAAGAATTTGCACTGCAGCGAGACGATAAATCCGATGTTCTAATGACCCAATTTATTACTGAGCAAAAGGAAGAAGTAGAGAAGTGCACGACTCAAACAGCGATTAATGATTTTAACGAGAAATTTCTTGCAACACTAAAAAATCTAAAAGCACATCAAGCTCAGGTAAAGGCACTAGAGGATATAATTAGTCAAAATAAAACAGATCCAACCAAAGCAGCCAGTGCAAAGCAAGCCATGCTCGAGACACCCATTGCACAACGTAACAGCGAAATAGCACCTAAACTAAAAAAAGCGCTTAATGAGAACAAAGAATATAAAGTAATTAGAAAAGCGCTCAGGATGGACACAAAAACAACTCGACACTTCAAAGACGCATACAAAAACCAAAGAGCGCTTGCTGAAAAAGAGCAGTCAGGAGCAGATACGTCCCCAAAAAAAGAGAGTGCAGATAGGCTTCTTTTTCCCCGCCGTAATTTAAGCTGATAACTCAAGGCGTTAGATGCGTTGAAAATGCCTTGCCGCCTACATGCCGTGCTTTATGCCTGATATAGGAAAGTGCTAAAATGGCTTCTCAAAATTAACTGAGAAGAATCTTGACTAAATACCAAACTATCACTAAAATGCGGGACTTATTGATTTTATTAAATGCTACTTAAATTAGATAAAGAGGACCCCTGAATGCCTACAGTTCGTGTCAAAGAAGGCGAAAACCCTGAATATGCACTTCGCCGTTTCAAACGTTCTTGCGAAAAAGCAGGAATTTTAACCGAACTACGTCGTCGTGAATTTTACGAAAAGCCTACAGCTGAGCGTAAGCGTAAACAAGCTGCTGCGGTAAAACGTCACCTGAAAAAAATCTCGCGTGAAATGATTTCTAAAAAAATCAACAAACGTCGACGATAATCATGAGCCTTAAAGCCACGATTGAGACCGAACTTAAAGATGCCATGCGTGCGCGTGACAAGCGCACGGTGAATGCACTTCGTCTTGTAACGGCGGCCATGAAGCAAATTGAAGTCGATGAGCGCATTGAGTTAGATGATGCACGTGTGCTGACTGTTCTTGATAAGCTTGCGAAACAGCGGCAAGAATCAATCACACAATATCAAAAAGCAGAACGAACAGCGCTTGCAGAGCAAGAAATGTTTGAGCTTACTTTAATTAAGCGCTATTTGCCTGAACCCCTCTCTGAGTCAGAAGTTGATTCACTGATTACCGAAGCTTTTTATGAAACCGGTGCTCAGTCTATGCGAGATATGGGAAAAATAATGGCTTACTTAAAACCACGCCTACAAGGGCGTGCAGATATGGCCGCTATTAGTGCTCTGATTAAAAACAAGCTTCAGTGAGCCTTTCAAATTCTACAGGTGTGATGTTATGGGAGCCTTAATCCCACAGCAATTTATTGATGAACTGCTGCTAAAAACTGACATCGTTCATTTTATAGATAGTTATGTCCCCTTAAAGAAACAAGGCACAAGTCACTCGGCTTGTTGCCCGTTTCATGATGAAAAAACCCCTTCGTTTAATGTCATTCCTAAAAAGCAGTTTTATCATTGCTTTGGATGTGGCGTGAGTGGCAACGTGATTAGCTTTGCCATGAGTTACTTAAACCAAGATTTCCCTGAGGCCATTGAAACCCTTGCCGCACGTGCAGGCCTTGAAATTCCCCGAGAGAGTCAAAGTGCACGCTCACATATTAAAAGCCTGCCGCTGTATGAGCTATTAAGCCAAGTGGCTATTTTTTATCAAAAAAAATTAGACTCTGCTGGCCATGCCGCCGCTGCTTATTTAAAAAACAGAGGCGTGGGTGCTGCTGTTATTAAACGCTACCAAATAGGCTATGCACCGACTGGATGGCATGCACTCGAGCAGCCGTTTAAGCCGCACCTAAGCGCTTTAATTACCACTGGCATGTTGGTTCAAAAAGATGATAAAAGCACTTATGACCGCTACCGTCATCGCATTACGTTTCCTATTCATGACCGGCATGGGCGTTTAATTGGTTTTGGCGGACGTGCTATCGATGCCGACCAAAAACCTAAATATTTAAATTCACCAGAAACCGTTATTTTTCAAAAAAATCGCGAGCTATACGGGCTGTATCAAGTACTTGAAACCTATACCAAAAACCCTGAGAGTGTTCTTATTGTTGAAGGCTATATGGATGTTGTCGCATTGGCTGAACACGGCATTTTAAATGCGGTGGCAACCCTTGGTACCGCAACCAGCACGTATCATGTGCAGCTATTAAGTAAGCACACTAAAACCCTTGTTTTTTGTTTTGATGGCGATGCCGCCGGTAAAAAAGCGGCACTGCGTGCACTCGAGAATACTTTGCCCGCACTTGATGGCAAGCTGAACGCGCAATTTATTTTTTTGCCTGAAGGTGAAGATCCGGATAGCTTGGTACGCAGTGAAGGGGCCAAGGCCTTTACCCAGCGTTTTAAGCATGCCACCCCGCTTCATGAGCATTTACTTCACATACTCACCGAACCGCTGGATATGACAGGCCTTGCTGGTCGCAGTCAATTATTGGAAGCTTTGATTCCTTATTGGGAGAAAATTCCTGATGGGCCTTATAAGCAGCTATTATTAGATGAGGTTGCACGCCTCACCCACCTGGATGTACATCGTATCGATAAAATATTGGGCGAAAAACAGCCTATACCTAACACCACTAAAACATCTACTTTAAAACGAACGCCCGTTCGACTGGCCACTGCTTTATTACTTCAGCATCCAGAGATTTATGCAGCAACGCATACAGCACTTCCTGCTCTGGATGATTTAGTTGAGCCCAATCAAGCCGTGTTGAAAAAACTTTTACAGCATTTAGCAAATCATCCTGATTGTAATACAGCAACACTCGTAGAGCTTTTTCGAGAGACCGCTTTATTTGACGCGATCAATAAATTAGCCGCCTGGAATCACCAAGTACCGACTGATGCTTTAAGCACTGAGTTTACTGAAACCGTCCAGTTTTTAGCAAAAAAAACGAACGCACGTAAAGTAGAAACACTGATTGAAAAAGCACGCCACCAGAGCTTAACCGCATCAGAACAGCAAACATTACAGGCAATGCTTAAAAATAGACACCGCCCTGCCACGACATAATAGTTGAAGACACTTCATTTTTTTGGTATATCTACCCTCTTCACATGCGCCCCTGACAAACAAGGAAAGGGCTGTTAAATTTCAGCAAAATGAGAGTGAATTCACCGTGAATAACGATACGATTGGAAACTTAAATATTAGTCCTTATATTGAAAAGAAGGGCGAAGAATACATGAACGACACACAACGCAAACACGTTGAAAGCATTCTTTTGGCGTGGCGGAAGTCACTCATGGAAGAAGTGGACCGAACGGTTACACACATGAAAGATGAAGCGGCTAATTTTCCAGATCCTGCTGACAGAGCCAGTCAAGAAGAAGAATTCAGCATTGAACTACGTGCTCGTGACCGCGAACGTCGATTAATCAAAAAAATTGAAGATGGACTAGAACGCATTGCTGAAGATGATTTTGGCTACTGCGAGGCGTGCGGTGTTGAAATTGGCATGCGCCGACTTGAAGCCCGCCCTACAGCAACGTTATGTATCGACTGTAAAACACTGTCTGAAATTAAAGAAAAGCAAAACCAGGGCAATTAATCCCAGTAAGGTGCTATGGCATCCATATGCCGCGCTACAGCGCCCTGACTTGCTCTTAGGGTGTCTGTAGCACGTGCGACTTGTGCATCTCGCGCATGGGTATTCTGATGTAAATCCACCATGGCTTTAACCCATGCTGTGGCATCAGGTACTTGTTGCATTGCTTTTGCATGCAACAGCTCCTCGCATAAGCTTTTTGAGTTTTGCATGAACAAACCACAAAAAACAGGCACGCCCAGTGCTATCGGCTCAAGTACATTGTGTCCTCCAATTGGCACAAAACTTCCCCCGACAAACGCGTAATCACTGAGGCCATAAAATCCGAGTAGTTCGCCTAATGAATCCAGCACCACAACCTCTGTATCTAATGCAATGCTATTTTCTTGGCTGCGACGGCCTATTTTAAATGCATGTGTTTCGACCAGCTTATACACAACATCAAACCGCTCAGGATGCCGGGGGGCTATTAAGAGCACGACGTCAGGTATTGCTTGCTGCAGGCTCGCAAGCACGTCTAATATTTGTGCCTCTTCGCCTTCATGTGTACTTGCTGCAATCACAACGGGTCTTTTATTACCCCATGCTTGCTTTAAAAAATACAGCGGTTTAGAAATATCTTGAGGCACCTGTAAATCACTTTTCATATTACCTAAAACAGAGAGTTTATGTTTAGGAACACCCAGTGCAGCAAATCGCTCGGCATCTTGTTCGCTTTGTGCGAAAACACCCGAAACACAGGCCCAAAGTGGTTTAAAAAACCAGTCTACACGCTGATACGTACGAAATGCGCCATCAGAAATACGTGCATTCGCAATAAACAAGGCTGTGCCCTGCGCTTTTGCTGCACGCATTAAATTAGGCCACAATTCTGTTTCCATAATAATACCAACACGGGGTTGATATAATTTAAAAAAACGTCGTAATGCCATCGGAAAATCATACGGAATATATTGATGTGCCACGCGATCGCCAAATAAGCGATGCACTTGCTCTGATCCTGTGGGCGTCATGGTGGTGACTAGCACGCGTTGATTCACTGATAATATGTTTTCAATTAATAATTTAGCTGCAACCACTTCACCGAGTGACACAGCATGCACCCAAACATCAATTTTTGAGGTGGGTTTTATACCCCATGCAAAACGCTCTTTGATGCGTGCACGATAAGCCGGATTTTTTCTGCCCTTCCAAAACAGCCGTAACACAATCAAAGGCATGAATAAATAAAGCAACGCTGTGTAAATAATTCGCATAGAGTAATAGTGATTATTAAAAATAATTTATCGTATTATACAATAAAGCATGAATAAATTATGCAATATATCACCCTAAACGAAGCTTATGCTATACTAGGCACAGGTTTATTTAGAGAAGTAAAATGCCACTTAGATCGAACTTAACACAGAACTCCTGGTGGGGTAAACTCTTAGGGGCTGGCCTTGGTTTTTTAATAGCTGGGCCTTCTGGTGCATTGCTCGGTATTTTTGTTGGTAATTTTTTTGATCGCGGATTAAACGAACACTTTTCAAAGCCCCATTGGTCTTACCACACAGAAACGCAATCTACTATAAAAAAAACATTCCAAAGAGCCACATTCTTAACCATGGGACATATCTGCAAAATCGATGGCCGTGTCTCAGAAGAAGAGATTGCTTTTGTTAAAAAAATTATGTGGGAACTTCGTTTAAATCGTGCTGAACGCACAGCTGCCCAACAGTTTTTTACAGAAGGAAAGACATCTGGTTTTAATATCAGTGAACCTGTCGGTTTGCTCAAAAACCTTGCACAAAACAACAGAAAACTACTTCATGAATATATGCAGCTGCTATACCAAGTAGCACAAGTCGGCGGCTTGACCACTAAAAAAATTAATGCTTTAAATTATTTATTACGCGAATTAGGTTTAGCGCCGCTTCATAAGCAAGAACATACGCGTGAAACGTTCTACACGCACTTTAACCAGCAATCAGGACAGCAACAGCATAACCAATACTCAGCCCATACGCCGCCTCCTATAGACAACGCCTATGCGTTGTTAGATATACAACCCAATGCAAAAAAAACAGAAGTTAAACGCGCCTATCGTAAAAAAATAAGCCTCTATCACCCGGATAAATATATTGCAAAAGGCCGCTCAGAAAAAGACATCAAACAAGCCAACGAAAAAACACAGGCCATCAGAAAAGCCTATGAGTCTATTTGCGAGCAAAATGGGTGGTAAGGCAATATTTTGTTACCCGTGCGCTCTCTATGTGCGTTACTAATAAGATTTTGATTGCTTAGCTATAGCTATTTACTCGAACTTAACGCCGGCTGCATCCAGTGCTTTTATGCCCCTGTCTGCAATATATTCATGAGCACGTCCAGAAGGATGTACTGGGTCGAAAAACAAATAGGTATCACATGCGTTCGCCGTACGCACACGCGGCTCAATGCGAGCAGCCATGCTGAGAATAGGCTGTGACGAGGACACATAATCTAAGCTGTCATAACATGTGCCTGTAACATCTTTAAATCCGTAGGTTTCGGGACTATTTACAGCTTCAGTTAGTAGGCTAAATACATCATAAAAAACCCACTGCACATCCGAGTTAAGTGTTTTGAGTTCTTCTATCATTTCTTTAAGTTTTATATTGTGTTGATTAGATAAATAAGTCAGCTCATCAACATATTCAAACTCACGCGCCATAGGAATTTGTCCTAAATCAGGCACACCAACGACCATAATATGTTTCGCACCTTTTTGAACGAGCACATCAAGGCTTCGTCGAATGCCTGTCAGTGTAAACTGCACTTCGTCATCTAAGGCTTCTGGCAAAGATAAATAATTATTAGAGCCCATCCAAACCACATATAAACTAGCAGGATCGGCTTTATCATCATGCGCTAATAAATAACTGCTTACTTCACTATCTAAGTTAAGCATTGCGCCATCGTTGAGCCCTTCATCTTCGTTTTCATCTTCACTACCAACACCAGAGCCGCCAAAGGCATAATTTAATAAGCGTAATTTAGCATCAGTTGGAAAATAGTGTTCGAGTACATGCTCAATCCAGACCGCTCCATCCGTGAAGCGTCCGTTATTATAAGGGGGAGACATGGGAAGCTGGTGCCGCATATATTCATATAGATTGCCGGTATCTGACAAACTATCACCAAATATAACCACTTTATTAACAGGGGCTGCCATTGCACCACTCATCAACAAGCACAAACACAATCCAAGCCACTTTGCTTTCATACTACCCCTTATTAATAAATTCGGTTACCAGCCAAGCAAGGTTAAGATACTAAACCTCACCCATTGACGTCAACTTCAATGGCCGACCGCATACCCATGCACGTTTCAACCCTAAAAAAGATTCTTTAGGTAGCTCACGAGGTAAACGAACCGTTGAGTGATCTTCATGAATTTTAAGGCCTGTAATCAAACGACTTTGTAGACCACCTTCATTGGCTATTGCACCCACAATATTTGCTGGTTTCACGCCATGAATACGCCCGACATCCAGTCTGAATAATTCTTCTGTATGTGATACACGACGATGCTCACGTGATGCATTTCGTGGTGAACCTTGCGCTGCTCGAGCACGTGGTGCGCCGCGTGAATCTTGTCTTGATGAAGAACGTTCGCCTTTTGAACGCTCAGGCTTAGATGGCGGTAAAACAGCCTCTAACTTCCACGGTTTATCTCGGTTTATTTGTAATGCGAGTGCTGCTGCTACATCTTCCGCAGAAATATCGTTATCTTTCAAATAGCTTTGAATTATTTTCTGATAATCTGGGAGGTTCTTATGCGCAAGACGCATGTCAATCCCAGCCATAAATCGCTTCTCTCTTACGGCTTGAATCATCTCATCAGTTGGAACAGCTGTTTTTATAATCGTCTGGTTTGTATGACGCTCAACTACACTCACCATACGTGCCTCTCTTGGTGAAACAAACAGAATAGCTGTTCCACTTCGACCTGCACGTCCTGTACGCCCAATTCGATGTACATAGGTTTCACAATCATGTGCCATGTCATAGTTAATTACATGTGTCACACGTTCAACATCTAAACCTCGTGCAGCAACGTCGGTTGCAACCAATATATTAATAGCGCCTTGCTTAAATCGAGCAATGGCTCGTTCACGCAGTGCTTGCGAAATATCACCATGGATAGCCATCACGCGGTGTCCTTGTTCTTGCAAGAACGTAGAGACTTCTTCTGCCCCATTTTTTGTACGTGTAAATACAATCACACCTTCATGTTCTTCCACAGCAAGAACACGTAATAATGCATTTGGCTTTTGCACCGGTGAAGCAAACAAAAAACGCTGTTCAATGGTTTCAACGGTTGCTGTTTTTGCAGAAATTTCAATCGATACGGGATTATCCAAATAACGATTCGCAATTTTCCGAATAGGAGGCGGCATGGTCGCTGAGAAAAGTGCAATTTGGCGTGTTTTAGGTAAGTGAGACAGAATACGCTCAACATCATCAATAAAGCCCATACGAAGCATTTCATCCGCTTCATCCAGTACAAATGTTTTTAATTGATCTAATTGCAATGAACCACGTTCAATATGATCAAGCATCCGCCCTGGCGTGCCAACCACAACATGTGACCCTTCTCTTAGTTTTTTAAGTTGTGGATGGTAATCTTGCCCACCACATAAAGCCACTACACGTGCACCTTTCATATATTTCGAAAGGGATTTTGCATGCATTTCAATTTGTAAAGCCAGCTCACGTGTTGGGGTAATAATTAAAACTTGTGGGCACGATAAACTTAAATCTGTTTTTTCAAGTGCAGGTAAAAGAAAGGCGGCTGTTTTTCCAGAGCCTGTATTCGATTTACCAATAACATCACGGCCTTCTAATAAACAAGGAATTGTTTGTTGTTGAATCGGTGATGGGGTTTCATATTTTAAATCTTGGACCGCTTTTAACAATGGCTGAGACAAATTAAGTTCAGCAAAGGATACAACTTCTGTTGGATGCGTCATAGTCTACCTGGAAAAATAAATAGCAATAAAAAAGATAAGGTCGACATGATAGCAAATTTTCTGGCGGAATGCACTCATTTTATGCGGGTTAGTTCAATCAGAGAACAGCCGCCAAACGAGAGGCTTGATTAATTGCATGGCGAGCATCAAGCTCTAGCGCTTTAAAGGCCCCACCTATCAGGTGTACCGAGCAACCTGCATTTTTTAATGGTGCATACAGCCCATTGGCCTCTTCCTGCCCTGCGCATAGTATAATCGAATCGACCTTTAAAGAAACTGGCCCGTTATCTAGCATAAGGTGCAATCCATTATCATCAATACGTTTATAACTCACACCGGACATCATGTTAACATCACGATGCTTTAAACTCATTCGATGAATCCAACCCGTGGTTTTAGCTAAACGCCGCCCCATTTTGTCTGTTTTACGTTGCAACAAGAAAATCTCACGCGAAACCTTTGGCTTTTGGGGTGAAACCACGCCACCTCGATGAGACATGCTTAAATCAATCCCCCACTCACGGCAAAAGGCTTCTTTTGACTCACCGTCGCCACCTGCTAAAAATTCGCCCACATCGAAGCCAATGCCTCCAGCCCCAATAATTGCTACGCGTTCGCCTGCCTCACGTCGACCACTTAATAAGTCGACATACGTCATGACAGAAGCATGATCTATACCATCAATCTTAGGCATGCGTGGAAAAACCCCGGTCGCTAAAACCACTTCATCATATGTTTTTAATATATCAAGCGTTGCTTCTGTGTTTAAGCAAATCTCTATTTCAAATTTTTCTAGCTGATGCTCAAAGTAATTTATTGTATGTTGGAATTCTTCTTTCCCTGGGATTTTTTTTGCAAAATTAAATTGCCCACCTAAGCTGTTATTTTGCTCAAACAACGTGACTTGATGTCCGCGCTCAGCTGCAACCGCTGCAAATGCAAGTCCTGAAGGCCCTCCCCCGACAACGGCTATTCGTTTCGGTTGACTGGTTGTTTCATAAATTAACTTGGTTTCATGGCATGCACGTGGATTCACCAAACACGAGACTGTTTTGTGCTCAAAAATTTGATCTAGACAGGCTTGATTACACGCAATGCACGTATTAATTGCACGTGACTCACCGAGCGCTGCTTTATCTGCAAAATGGGGATCGGCCAAAAAAGGGCGCGCCATTGAGACCATATCGGCAACGCCTGCTTCAATCACTGCATTGGCCAATTCAGGTGTATTAATGCGATTAGATGTAATCACAGGAATACTGACTTCCGGCTTAAAACGTTGGGTCACATCAGTAAAGTTTGCAGCGGGCACCATGGTTGCAATGGTAGGAACCCGTGCTTCATGCCATCCAATGCCTGTATTAATCAATGTTGCCCCTGCTGCCTCAATGGCTTTACCGAGTAAAACCACTTCATCCCAACTGCTGCCTTTAGCAATTAAGTCAATCATTGAAAGCCTGAAGATAATAATAAAATCATCTCCTACGGCCTCACGTACTGCCCGTACAATATCAACAGGAAAACGCATACGGTTCGCGTATCCCCCCCCAAATTTATCGGTTCGATGATTGGTGTGTTCTACAATAAACTGATTCAGTAAATAACCTTCGCTCCCCATAATTTCAACGCCATCATACCCTGCGGCACGCGCAAGCTTTGCGCAGCGTGCAAATTGCTGAATAGTTTTTAAAATACCGCGCTGTGTTAATTTCCAGGGTGTAAATGGCGAAATAGGCGCTTTAATACGGGACGGTGCAACAATAAATGGATGATATCCATACCGACCGGCATGCAATATTTGAAGCACTATTTTCCCACCAAACTCATGCACCGTGTGCGTAACAACATCGTGCCTGCGTTGTTCTTTCAGTGAAGTCAGTTTAGCTGACGCAGGCGCTAAACGCCCGACGCGACTCGGTGAGATACCACCCGTTACGATTAGACCAACGCCCCCTTCAGCACGCTCTTTATAAAAAGCGGCAAGCCTATCTAAATTAGCTGAGTCTTCTTCAAGGCCTGTGTGCATCGAGCCCATTAATAATCGATTTTTCAGTTGTGTAAAGCCTAAATCTAATGGCTCAAACAATGATTTAAACGGGGTATTATCAACGACCAATTCCATCTGAACGCCTAGCTAAAAAGAAAGTCTGTAGTATAAAGGCTGTTACAAAAAGAAACCAGTGCCCTTCTCTTAACTTCTCGACGTGACCCGCTCTTTTAGCTCTGCTATGCTCGGGCTTGTTTATTTTGGAGAACGTGATGTTTGTTATTACAGGTGGAAGCCGTGGTATTGGGGCAGCCCTTGCAAAGCACCTGGCAGATCAAAACCACCCTGTTTTAATTATCGGCCGTGATAAACACACACTCCAATCGGTTGCCGATCATGCTGAGCCTATCCAAATATGTGTTGCAGATGTCGCATGCGCTTCTGGACGAGACACACTCTTAAAGCATCTCAAATCATACAATAAAATCACGGCGCTCATACACAATGCTGGCATGATTGACCCTATAGAGCCCATGCAAACACTAAGCCCTGATGCTTGGCATAATATTATGGCCGTTAATCTTAATGCGCCTTTTTTTCTAACGCAGGCACTCTACCCTAAATTAAAAACAGGTCGTCTATTACATATCGGCTCAGGGGCAGCGCACTTTCCTGTTCAGGGCTGGGCACCGTACTGTGTGTCTAAAGCAGGACTTGCCATGCTCACCCGTGCCTGGCAACTCGAGTGCCCACTCATGGCGACTACCAGTGTTATGCCCGGCATTGTCGCAACTGAAATGCAAGCACACATTCGCACAGCAGAGCATCAGCATCCTGATAAACAACAATTTTTCCAAGATTTATATGACAATAATCAGCTGATTACGCCTGATACGGTCGCAAGCTTTTTAACCTGGTTATTATTAAATACAGATACAAAGCAATATATTAGCCAAGAGTGGGATATTTATGATACGTCGCATCATATAGAATGGCTTCAAGCATCCCAAAACGTGCCTGCTCTCAACCCATCAAACTAATCCTATATGTCCATACCAGGATTATCATAACCAGGAGCGTCTACATCTAATTTAAACTCGCCTAACGCATCTTTTGTTAATGTGCTGCGCAGAGGCGACGCTTGAAGCGCAAGACAAACCACAGCACCCAACACAACCGCTTTTGATAGCGTCGAATGCTCCATCGCTAAAGCAATAAATGATGTCACTGCGGCAGCCCCTATGGCTAAAGCATTTGAGGATGTTTGCTCTGCACTCTTTTCTTTTTCATATCTTTTTGCAGTATTAGGATGTTCCTCTCCCAATACCCCCTCTAAAGTTCCTGTATCTGCTTTTTTCGTCGCTATCAGCTGTTTGATATCAGGATCTTGTTGTAATGCTGCTGATGCAAATGCAATCGCCAGTGGATCCTGCGTCACTGCAGCCCAAACAATATTTTTATCAGCGCGTAATTCTTCTGATGCGTATGCGAGTAACCCCCCTGCCTCTTGAACAGCAGCTAAAACAATCGTTTTATTATTATTATCTTCTTCTGAAAAAGCATACGGTATTGCTAAGTTATCTTCGGGTAAAGCAGATAAAATCTCGTCATCTTCTTGTAGTGCTTCGGATGCAAATTGTATAGCATTTGGATCCTGAGTCACTGCAGCCAAAACAACATCGAAATCATTTTTCAATTCACCTGATGCAAATTGGAGTGCCAACCCATAATTCTCCACTGCAGCTAAAACAAGGTCTTTATCATCTTGATGCTCGTCAGATAACATCGCAAGCACACCGCCACTCGTGCCAAGCACCTCTAACATGCGCGCTTTCTTTACTGCTTTAGTTTCAACTTCTCGTTCTGATTTTTCATCAGTCATTTTTCTTCCTTTATGTTTGTGCCTAATTATAATCAGTATAGTTCATAATTAAGCACTTATAAGTTGGCCTGAATCAAAATAGGATATCTATGGTGGCTTATATCACGTAGAATAAGCTTGCTTATCATGATAGCCAGTCATTACTTAACGAAATTGGACTTTGGAACACCTTGTCATGCAAACAAACACCCCGGCGGAACTCACAACACGCAGCATTCTAATCGGTATTTTATTAACGCTACTGCTGGCAATGTCTAATGCCTATTTAGCCTTAAAATTAGGTATTTTAACGTCCGCATCTATTCCTGCTGCCATTTTATCTATGGGCATTTTGCGTTGCTTTAAAAACCCGAGCATCCTTGAAAATAACGCGGTGCAAACTGCAGCTTCTGCAGGAGAAGCCATTGCAGGTGGTATTGTTTACACCATTCCGGCTTTAATTATTATTGGTTACTGGCATCACTTTGATTACTGGACTAACTTTTTCATTGCGGCCAGTGGCGGCATTTTAGGGGTTCTTTTTTCTATCCCGTTACGCCGCATGCTCGTTCATGATAGTAACCTACGCTTTCCCGAAGGCCGTGCAATTGCAGAAGTCCTGAAATCATCGTATGAAAAAGCATCTGTACGCCCGATTGTGTATGGCGGACTCATCGGTGCAAGCATTGAATTAGCACAAGTTGGTTTTAAACTATTAGCCACTGGCTGGAGCCACTGGGTTATTATTAAAAAAACTCTGCTGGGATTTGGCGTTGGCTTTTCTGCCACCATGATAGGCGCAGGCTTTCTTATAGGCCGTGACATGGCCATCAGCATTATGCTAGGTGCCGTGCTCGCTTGGGGGCTCATATTGCCAGGCGTCAGCTTACTTCATCCTGATATCATTATGCACCAAAATGCACACACCGCACTTAATTTTCTTTGGGATAATCACATGCGGTATTTAGGCATTGGCGGCATGCTTTTTGCCGGCATTTGGACGTTTCTCAAGATGGCTCGGCCTTTAATTAAAAGCATTTATACCTCTCTGACTCATTCTCTAAAACAACAGCACGTCAGTGAAAACGTACGTGTTGAACAAGATATACCCATGCCATATATTCTAATCGGTATACTCTTACTTGCTGTTGCCCTATTTTTATTTTTTCAGGTTATATTTCCACTGAATATCATTGGCTTAAATGGCACTTATGCCCCAATGCTGGTCTTGATCGCTGTTTTATATGTCTTAATTATTGGTTTTCTTTTTTCTGTTATTACCGCTTATTTTTCAGGCATGGTCGGCGTCACTGCAAGCCCTGGTAGCTCCGTTGTGATTGCGGGTATTTTATTTGCGGCATGGTTGCTACTCTCAGCCATTCAATTATTTTCAACAGCACCACTTACTGCAGAACAACTGAAAGCTGCTGAAGCCATCACCATTATGATTGGTGCTATGGTGACCGGTATTGCAGCGATTTCAAACGACAACGTACAAGATTTAAAAGTAGGTCAATTGGTTGGGGCAACCCCTTGGAAACAACAGCTCATGCTCCTGCTTGGCGTGATTATATCCGCGCTCATTATTCCACCGGTGATGCAATTATTATTTGATGTCTATGGTATTGCAGGTGTTATGCCGCGTCCTGGCATGGACCCAACACACAGCCTGCCCGCCCCAACAGCCGCCTTGCTTGCAGCCATAACAGAAGCCATGTTTCGAAGCACACTCCCCTGGAACATGATGTTCGGAGGCGCCTTTGTTATCATGCTTTTGCTTGTACTTAATCACCTGCTTAAACTTGCGCGCTTCTTCCAGCTATCTATTTTAGGGGTTGCTATTGGTATGTATTTACCACTGACCTCATCTTTTCCATTGTTTTTAGGCGGTATGCTTGCTTATCTTATGGAATACCGCTTGAACAGGCTAAAGCTTACACCAGAAGTAACCAATCAACGTCGGCAAATCGGCACACTGATTGCTTGTGGCCTGGTTGCCGGTTCGGCACTCATGGATGTATTTGTTGCCATTCCTTTTTCACTGATGCACAGCCCAAACGCACTCGCACTGGTCGGGCCACACTTTGAACCTTATGCGGTTACTTTGAGTATTTTAGTTGTATTGGGCCTTGGCTACTGGATTATTCAATATATCACACGCGATTAACTAGGTGACATCATGCGGTAAAACACGCCTGTCTGCGCGAAAATAAGTGAGCGGTGAGCAAGAAAATAAATCGCTCAACTTTTCCATATAAATGCAGGCATATCGGTCAACTTGATGCGCAAAAAAGCTTTCTTCCGCGCCGGCTCTAAACACTTGCCCCCAGGTTATATTATAAAACTGACGTTCTTGTATGAGTAAATCAGACACCTGGGTATCAAGCGCTGTAATATCACCTTGAAGCAAACGAATAGCCGCATCATGCTTATCGGTTTTTTCATCCAATTTACAAGTTGATAACCGTACATATTCTTGCTCTAAATGACGTTTTTTCTGCATATTATTCGATATTTTTTTCTCAACAGGTAATGCTTTTTTTTGTGCTTTAATCTCTGTGCCTAGCTCTTCAACCACCAAAGCTGTCCGCCAGTTACAGGCTTTTTTTAGGCGAAGAATATCGCCATAAATATGATCGCCAATATAAAGAATCTCATCTCCGCCAAAACCAAGTGCATTTGTCAATTGTACCGCATTACCCCCTTGATAAACGCCCGGCAACAAAGGACCTTCTAAGTCACGCATCACACCGGTTTGAGCATCAATTTTTAAAAACGGTAAGTTATCATAAAAAAACCGCGGTTTATGAGACTTTGCTATCACATATTCAAAAAAATCGGCCCATGTCTTACCTTGAGGTAAGAATGGATTAATGGCGTAATCCAGTAATATTTTGGTGTATTTATATTCTGAATTCGTAATAATTAATATTTTCTTTCCGTATTGAATAAAACGTGCCATGGCATCGACAAGATGCCCATCTTTCATCACAAAATGCTCAAGATTTTTCGCAATTTTTTGCTTTAAACTTCCATTTGCATGCACAAGATCAACGACTTCTAATAAATCATCTGCCAGTGTGTGATAACTTGGAAGCGCTGCTTTATTTTTGTCTTTTAAATCAACCAACTGACAATATAATATACAAAAAGAAATCGAGAACGAGGTATCAATCACAGAATAATTTGGATGGTTTAAATCAATATAAGTACTGCCATAAAATGCTTGCTGCGCCTTAAAATCAATGGGTTTTGTACCATGGTAACTCTGTCGAATAGCGGCATATCGATTAAGCTTTAAAATATTGCCATGCTCTGTATCCACTACTAATCCACGGATGGCCCCTTTCATATTAAATTTAAACGCACGGATTGACTCAGGATACTGCTTGGTCTTAATCAAAGCCTCAATCACTAATTCAAATACCAATGCTTCAAAATGCTCGGTTTTGTATCGAATCAACGTATGATCCATATCCAAACCAATCACTTTGATTTTTTTTAAATTTAAAATACGATTAATAAATACAGTGTGATTCATAATGCCTCGAGCAATTGTTGAATAACAGCAGGCTCTGCAAGCGTTGATACATCACCAAAATCACTGGTTTGTCCGCTGGCAATCTGCCTTAATAAACGCCGCATGATTTTACCTGAACGTGTTTTAGGTAGCCTATCACTCCATTGTATTGTGTCAAGCGTTGCAATCGGCCCTATCACTACGCGCACATGCGCAATCAACGCTTTTTTTAATTCATCCGTTGCAACGGCTCCTGCTTTCAATGTTACAAAAGCATAAATAGACTCACCTTTAATTACATCCGGCACACCAACGACGGCCGCCTCCGATACTTCAGGCGAAGAAACCAAAGCACTTTCAAGCTCTTCTGTACCCAACCGATGTCCGGAGACTTGAATCACATCATCTGAACGGCCTTTGATAAAATAATGTCCCGACGTATTGATACGTGCTAAATCACCGGTTAGATACGCACCTGGCACTTCACTCAAATAGGTTGTAATAAAGCGAGATTTGTCGCCATAGACTGTTTTCATCATGCCAGGCCAAGGGGTTTTAATCACGAGTTTACCTGCAACAATATCAGGTACAATACCAAAAAAAGGCTTACCCGCTGAAGCCGCTTCAAGCGTCATCGCACCGGGTAGAGGCGTAATTAAAATACCACCCGTTTCTGTTTGCCACCACGTATTCACAATCGGACAACGGCCTTTGCCAACCACCGTGTGATACCACACCCAAACATCAGGGTTTATCGGTTCGCCCACACTGCCCAGTAAGCGTAAACTCGTACGCTGGCTTGTGTCTAAAAATTTATCGCCTTCGCACCTTAAGCTTCTAAGCGCTGTGGGTGCCGTATAAAATACAGTCACTTGATGCCTATCTATCATTTCCCAGCATCTGGCAGGTGTTGGATAATTGGGTAGACCTTCATACAACAGCACGGACGTCCCATTTGCCAAGGGTCCATACACGCCATAGGAGTGCCCTGTAATCCAACCCACATCGGCAGTACACCAGTAGATATCATCCTCTTGGCTATCAAACACCAATGCATAGGTCATCGCAGCGTAAACCAAATAGCCTCCGGTTGAATGCAAAATACCTTTGGGCTTTCCTGTAGAACCTGAGGTATACAAAATAAAAAGCGGTGCATCTGAGTCCATCCACACCGGCTCACAATGAGATGAAACAGCATCCAGTGCCTCGTGATACCAAATATCACGTGACGTGTTCCAGGCAATATCTGCACCCGTACGTTTCACAACAAGCACCTGCTGGACGGTTGGAGATAGCAGTAAGGCTTCATCTACGGTTGCTTTAAACGCAATCTGTTTATCACCGCGATAACTGCCATCCGCGGTAATCAGTAACTTGCACGCTGCATCGTTTAAGCGATTTGCGAGTGCTTCTGCTGAAAAACCACCAAACACAACCGAGTGCACCGCACCAATACGTGCTGTAGCCAGCATTGCAATCAGCGCTTCAGGCACCATCGGCAAATAAATGCCGACGCGATCGCCAGCCTCAACCCCAAGTGCTTTTAACACATTGGCAAGACGACACACTTGCTCATGCAGTTCAAAATAAGTTAAGTATTGTTGCTCATCAGGATGATTTCCTTCCCAAATTAAAGCGGTTTGATGGCCTCGTGTTTCAAGGTGTCTATCAACACAATTATAACAAGCGTTTAACTTACCACCGACGAACCATGAAATATCATATGTACTAAAATCACCTGTCCGTGTTGTATGCCAGGGCGTTTCCCAACTAATATATGCTTTTGCTTGCTCATCCCAAAATGCATCAGAATTATCGATAGAGGCCTGGTACATTGTTTCATAAGCAGCTGGGGTAACGCGTGTTGTACGTGAAAATGCTTCGGGAACAGGGTAAGAAGTTGCTAAGTTTGTCATAATGCTTATGTCCATATAAAACAGCCTTGAGTATGCCTTAGCCTTCAGACATACTCAATGAACTAGCACTTATTGTACTGTATTGATTAAAACCTATCTGCATCAGATGCATCCCAATATACTTTATATTCGTCCGGTATTTTTTTACCTAATAGCTGCCCAGACTCAAGATAGGTATATACCTGACTTAACGGCTTCACTTCGTTATTATCTACACGACGAATAATATGTGCAGGCGTAAGTGCTTCAGGTGACTCAAGGCCCATACTGCCTAATAAATCTAAAAAGCTTTTCATGGTATTTTTATGAAAATTGGCCGCCCGATGCTTTTTCTGATCGACCACAAGGCCTTTTTGCAAGCGCTTATCTTGCGTTGCAACCCCTGTTGGGCAAGTATTTGCATGGCATTGCTTGGATTGCACACACCCAATACTCATCATCATGGTTCTTGCGACGTTACATAAATCAGCACCCATCGCCAAATGCGCAATAATATCAAACCCTGTTGTGATTTTTCCGCTACAAATAATTTTTATTTTATCGCGGATTCCAATCCCAACCAACGCATTATGCACAAAAGAAAGCCCTGATTCGAGCGGCTCACCTAAGCGATTCGTATATTCAAGTGGGGCCGCACCCGTTCCGCCTTCAGCACCGTCAACGGTAATAAAATCAGGATAGCTATCCAGCGCAAGCATGGCTTTACAAATACCTAGAAATTCACTTTTTCGGCCAATACAAAGTTTAAAGCCGACGGGTTTACCGCCTGATAACTCACGTAATCGTTCTACAAATTGTATTAAGCCTTTAGGCGAATCAAACGTTGAGTGCGCCGGGGGAGAAATCACATCTTGCCCCATAGATACTTTACGAATATGTGCAATTTCCGAGCTCATTTTAACTGCTGGTAAAATACCGCCATGTGAAGGTTTAGCCCCTTGTGAGAGCTTAACTTCAATCATTTTAACTTCGTCGCGCGTTGCTTCTACTTGAAATTCATCTTCATCAAATAAGCCTTGTTTATCTCTGCAACCAAAATAACCTGTACCCACTTGAAAGATTAAATCGCCTCCTTGCAGATGATAGGTACTGAGTCCGCCCTCACCTGTATTATGCGCAAAACCACCCAATTGAGCGCCTTTATTCAATGCCATAATGGCATGGGCTGACAGCGCACCAAAGCTCATGGCCGAAATATTTAATCGAGATGCATTATACGGCTTTTGGCAGGCCTCGCCGCCTACAACAACACGCGCACCTGATTCAGGCGCTTTTTTAGGTGCCAGTGAATGTTCAGCCCAGGTATAACCTACTTCTAGAATATCTCTATCGGTACCAAATGGGACGGTATCTCGAACATTTTTAGAGCGCTCATAAATTAACGACCGAATTTCCCGGTTAAATGGCCGTTCTTCTTCATCATCTGCAATAAAATACTGTTGAATTTCAGGCCTGAAAAATTCCAAAATATACCGCATATGCCCCATGATGGGAAAATTGCGCAAAATCGTATGTTTGGTTTGTTTAACATCATAAATCCACAAAGCAATCAAAGGCACTAAAACCAAAATAAACCAATAGACCGCATGCGCCATAACAAACAATAAAAAAAAGCTCAGTAAAATAACACCTAAAGCCAAATACCACTGTCTTCGCATGATGACATCCTTATCATAATATTTAATAAATTATTAGCATGCTTTATAAAAACGAACAAGCGATTAAAGCTTAAAAAACTAGCGATTTTTTTTAATTTACTTCATGATGAGATAAATTAAAATTAAAAAATTTTATTTCCTATTAACAAAGGAGTTGTTTCAATGATTGCTTCAACAAAAAAACACTTTTTGATGCTGATGTTGCTCACATGCTCACCGATTATTTGCTTTTCCGATACAGCCCCTGCTACCCCAGCGGCTGAAACAACACCTGCTGTGATTAATTGCCAATACAAACTTACTAAAAATGCAGCCACCGTTGAACAACCTCTATTATCTACCTGGGCTGAAAATGCGGCTATTCAATCTTTTAAGTTTAATCCCAAAAGCCTACAAACAGAACTTGATGCGCTGAAAACATGTTACACAAAGCAAGGCTGGACGGCCTTTAATGAAGCACTAAAAACCTCTGGAAACCTCGAGGCAATTGAAAAAAATCAGTTAGTCGTCACCAGTAAAATCAGTGGTAAATCTACCATTCAGAACATCAAAGATAAACAATGGAAAGTCTCTATCCCACTTAAAGTCACTTATCAAAATAAAGAAAAACAAGTGTTACAGGCTTTGAACGTTGAGCTCTTGATTTCACTCAACAAGTCAGGCGCATTGGGTATTATGCAAATTATCGCCGTACCTAAACAGGCTAAAGCAAAAAAAGCATAAAACGTTAAGGAGCGAATGCCATACTGGGACTCGCTTCAACATCAACCTCAGCTTCAACCTCAACATCATCTTCTACTATTTTTTTACTTTCAGCTCCCTCACACAATATCCACAAAGACACAGCAGTCGTATTATTTGCTATATGTGCTGCAATTGCCGCTCCAATGCCAAATTGAACTGCGAACACACCGTACACTATTCCACTGATAGTGCATAGAAAAGATTGGGCATAACTATCATTATTTATAGTATTACCCAGATGAGACAAGCCAAAACATACAGCAGTAAAAGCAATAGAAGCTGCGGCCGCAACACTTAGTCCTGTTGCAAAAAATGGGGTTAAAGCCAAGGTCGGAGCAAGAAAAACACATATACGTATCAACAAAGATTGTAAGATAAGCCGAAACAATATTTCTTCTATAACAGGGCCCAAAACAGCGAACAAAAATGCCTTCAAAACGGGATATTCACACAAAAATTCCTCGTCCCTCTTCATATCCTCATTAGTCTCAGGTAACAGTAGATTTAATCCGGCCATCAAGCTTAATATCACAAGCTTCACTATAATATCGATCACCCCCACAGCAAGACCCAACGCAAAATAAGGAATAAATGCATAGCCAAGTACTGCAACACCCAACACAGGAACAAGAGAAGACCAACTCATTGGTTTGCTCTGTGATGTTTTCTTATTTTGAATATGAAGTGGCACAACAGGTTTTGATGTTTTTAAAGGACGACTTTTAAACCCAGTGACTTCATTCGAACGAACTGCTGCAGACTCAAAAAAAACACCTTGATAGCTACTTGTCATACTAAACAACCTGCATTGATTAAATAACAGGCGGAAAATTATCAGAAAGCATCAAATAAGTCAAATAAAAAAACAGTTAGTGTTTAAGCTAGCAAAACAACTGTTAACAACACCCAAGAAAATGCATAAACAGTTGAGACAATTTCTGCTCTAGCTGGCGTCAGCATCTCTCGACTAAATTTCCAGTGCAAAAGCCATGCTGGCACACTGGCTAAAATAAATAATACCAGCGCTTGAATAATCCATTGAAACGCATGAGGCAATAAACGCGCAGGTTGATTCAACACAAAATCAAGTTGGTCTTGTAGACACTCTAACATCACGGGAATTGTTTCGTCATTCCAAATCCATATCCATGACAGCACAACAAGCGGTACGCTTACACGTAGCCAATAGATATCATAGTATTTTTTAAAAACACCTGTGAGTTCTTCTGTAAATAATACGAATACAGCGGAAAAAATCACAAGCACTAACAAGGTGAGCATACACAACCCCTTTCATTTTAAGCACAAGCCATCATGGCATCAATTTCAACACGTGCACCACGTGGTAATGCAGACACTTCAAACGCAACGCGCGCCGGATAAGGTGATGTAAAATAATGCGCCATTGCCTGATTAACCCATGAAATATCAGATAAATTAATTAAATATACCGTCATTTTGAGTATTTGATTTAAATCGCCTGAGGCCGCTTT
>JAHZKG010000013.1 GCA_022600515.1 Gammaproteobacteria bacterium | reverse complement strand
TCCATGAATATAAAAGTGATTCGGCAAGTCCCAGATCTTTAGCTACTTGAGGCACACCTTCTTTTTCGGTCCGCTCAAGTGCAAGATCTTTAAATTGGGGGCTATATTTCTTTCTGACAGCTCTTTGTTCTGATTTTATAGCATTCATTTTTCACCTCTGCTGTAGATTTTACTCTCTTAGCAGGGTGTCCGTCATTTCATGGCAAGATCAAGATTAAAACCTATGGGTTGCAAAGCCATTTTCTATGATATAAGTTAGCGAAGTCTTGGTCGGTTGCACCCACTAAGAATTTAAATTAAAAGCTAAGGATTAGCAGTCATGCGCAATAAAAAAATATACCTCAAACTTTTAGCCTTGTTCATTGCTTTAAGTTCATCTAGTGTTTTTTCTGGTACTGAAGACACGCAAACACCCCCCCGTTTTTTATCCCATCTCCCTGTGTCACTTAAAGATGGGCATGCCATCGTTCAACTGGGCGTTTACTGGAGCCATCAAGGCCAAGCACAGCATATTAGTCTCGAAGGATTAATCGGGGATACATTCACAGTAACGCAGCACTCTGATAGCAATGGTCTGGTGGGTGTCGGTTATTTTATTGATGGACAACAATACGCAAAATTTAAGATGACCTATGGTGTTAACGCGTTTTACTTACCCAAAACAGCAGTCAAAGGTCTTGTGATCCAAGAAAATTTATTTGCTAATCTATCTTATGACTACACCGTGAACCATTTTCCTGTTTATGCTATCGCAAAATCAGTCATTGAAACCCAACATCCAAACACAGCGTTTATTCTTGATGCAGGTATTGGTCCTAACTTTAAGAAAACAGCTCACTTCAGTGAGCAATCACTGGATAATATCACGCTTCCTGATCAGATTTTCTCTGGAAAAAGTAGCACCACGTTCAGTGCTACAGCAGGTTTTGCAGTGCGACTAAACCAAGGGCTTGGTGCAGCACCGCTTGAATGTGGCTATCGCTTTTTCTATTTAGGCGACGCTCAATTTAATAAATCATCAACTCAAATTAACAATACACTTAAAACAGGTAACGCTTATGCAAATGCTGTTGCTTGTTCAATTATTATTTGATAAAGGAATAGATTAAATGAAACGAATAATAACAGCTGCACTCATACTCTTATGCTTCACGGCGACGCATGCAACAGGTAGACTATTCGAGGTTGACGTTACCCCTACAACCATAACGACAACAACAACAACACCCAATCATTTCTATTCTGCTGCTGGCGTTAAAATAACCACACCCGGCTTCTCTTTATCTCAAGAAGGGATAGACTGCCAAACACTCAGTAATGGTTTTTGCTTGTTTTCCGTAAGCAATACAACCCCTAAAGTTATTTCGTTCGAAGGCATAGGGCAAACAGTGGACTTTATCCTCTGCTTAAATGGAACAGGTCCTCTTTCTTGTGAGACACACACGGTATCCATCACCTTATTTGCTACCACGCAAGCGGGAAATGTAGCAGAATCGGTTGATCATGGCCTTTCTTGGACCTTAAAAACAGCACCAGACGGTAGCCCCGTCAATGGAATGGCTTTGCTACCGGGAAAAACTGAATTGACACAAGACTTCTATGTAGGCACTGAAAACGGAAATGTCCTCGAATCACTGAATGCAGGACATACATGGAAAAGCTTAACACAGCCTGACGGAAGCATTGTTTATGACATAATTTCTATTCGAACCAGCGCCTCCGATGGAACCTTGGTTGCGGCTATGGGATCAGGCAAGGTGGCTATATCGCTTGATCGCGGAAATAATTGGATTTTTACAGATGAAAAACCTGATGGCAGTCCCGTTTATGGTGTCTCATTAGATCCTAAAAACACCAGAACATCTGATTGCGAGACCACCATCATAAACTCGAATGCCTGTAATCTATATGTTGCTACGGCTAATGGTAATGTGTTGCGTACAACCAATGGCGGAAAAACATGGACCTCATCACAACCAATGCCCGGTATTGCTGTCTTTGATGTGTCTGCAAGCACAAACGGTACAGTATATGCTGGATTAGAAAATGGGAAAACAAAAGTATCTTTTGATTCAGGACAAAGCTGGGGACTCGAAGGTAGTCCAAATAGCAGTGCTGTTAATGGTCTTTTAGCGCTTCATCACGCACATTCTTATGCTGCCACTAACTCAGGTAGAATCATGTATTCAACAAATTTTGGCAAAAATTGGACTGCGCTCCCGGAAGCACCTGATACAAGCAGTTCTAGCAGCCGCTCGACCCCGGCTCTTGCTAAGATTTATAGTCCCTCCCTAAAAATTACATCGATAGCTAACGTGAAGGACGGGGAATGAGTGCACCGATTCCCGGTCCTTTTCTACACAGTGAGTCATAGGTTATTTGGTTTGCTGCTATATTATTTCCGCCTGCTTTAGTCTGGTATAAGCTTGCATCATTTATTTAGATAGGACACACTAAAAAGTGCTTGTTAATTACGGATAATATACATGAAAGAAAATCAAGAAAACCTTGCGCTTCATGAAGAAAAAATTAAACAGCTCAAACAGGCCATAGACAATAATACATTTGCTATTAATAGCGATTGTATCGCATCGGCTTTACTTGAAGCACAACAGCGCATACAACAACCGTCCAGCATAATAGAACAGCCTGAAATGGCATAAGCACCTCAACGAGGTGCCATCCTCAGTGCGCCATCCAAACGAATCACCTCGCCATTAATTAACGCATTGTCTATTAGATGTAACACCAAACTTGCGTACTCGCTTGGTTGACCTAAACGATGTGGGAAAGGAACTGAATAAGCCAAGTTTTTTTGAACTTCTTCTGGCATATTAAGTAATAACGGTGTTGCAATTAAACCAGGCGCAATGGTATTCACACGAATTCCATACTGAGCTAGTTCACGTGCTGCCGGCAAGGTCAGTGCAACAATACCCCCTTTAGATGCACTATAAGCCGTTTGACCGATTTGACCTTCGTATGCAGCGATAGACGCTGTGTTAATAATCACGCCCTGCTCTTCGCCATCTATTGCAGTTTTTAGCATTGCATCGGCAAGTACACGCATGACATTAAACGTCCCCACCAGATTAATATTAATGACATCTTGAAAATCATCCAGTGGCATCACACCTTTTTTACCCACCATGCGCGCTGCGGGTGCTATGCCTGCACATTGAATACATACGCGAGGAACGCCCACAATACGTATTGTTTCAGCTAAAGCGGCTTCAACGGCCTCACTAGAGCGTACATCACATGCAATACTCAATTCATCTTGTTCATCTGCCTGCACATCCCACACCACGACCTGTGCACCACGTTCACGCAACAACTTAACAGTCGCATGTCCCATCCCTGAGGCGCCACCGGTAACCACTACGCATTGCTGTTCTATTTTCATATAAAAAAACATCCTGTTTTATTATGTATTAAATTTTTATTTAAATTGAACCAATAAAAACACACTAGCAATCAAGATCATCACAGATAAAAACCAACGCCCGCCCGGCAATAAATGATGATCAGATAAAGCATTTCTATAGCGACCGCTATATAACATTAACAAAGGTAAAATCACGAGCAAAGCAATACACCAAATCCCTGCATATGCGAGTGCTGTAATAAAAATACCTGGTTTTAATAAAACAATTAAAAGCGGAGGTAAAAAGCAAAGCACATGAATTAATACCCCGTCCTTTCCTTTTTTTGTTTTTTTAAGGCCATCGGCAATAAAATCGGCCAAGCTAATCGATACCGATAAAAACGATGTCAGCACATAAACAGACACAAAAATACTGGCTACATACTTCATCCAAGTATATTCAGCTACTTTTGTTATTGCCAGCATAAGGCGCGAGCTAGAATTATCAGAAGCAGCTATTGCAATCAAGCCATGCGCACCCTCTCGAGGTAAAACGCCCTGAACAATACAAAGCCAAATCAAGAAAATGCAAAAAGGTACCAAGCTGCCCACAAGTACAATAAAATTAAGCGCTTTTCTATCTGAGTGTAAATATTCACGCAATGTCGGTAAAATCGTTGCAAAGCCAAATGAGGTCACCATCACAATAAAAGCACTATTTCGTATCATGAAATCGCCTTTAAGTAACTGATCCACCTGAATTTGAGGGGCAAGAACGACAACGATTAGAGCAAAAATAAATAATTTAATCGTCATAAACAAACGGTTCGCAACATCAACAGCACCCATACCAGCATACACAACGCTGCCCAGCACAAGCAATGTCACCAGTGTTGTGACTGCACGCGAAACATCCCAATGCATAGCATCTAAAAAAGTTTCGAGTACCCCACTCGCACTTGAAAGATAGGCACAAATTAAACTATACATTAATAATAAATAAAGCAGACTTGTAACTATTTTACCCCAGGCACCCAACGTGCCTTCCGCCATACTTACTAAATTACTGCCAGGTTTAAACCATAGATTAACTTCTAAAACAGCAAAAGCGCCTATGGTCATGCAAAACCATGCCGCCACGAGCAATAATGCGCTCAATCGAAATGATTCATGCGCGCTCACAATTGGAATGGCGAGCATTCCGGCACCAATACAGGTGCCTAAAATCATCAACATTCCGCCAAAAACACGTCTTGACTGCATAACAATCCTACTTATACTGATTAAAAACGTTTCGGATTATAAGCAGACTTTCATCCTACTTGTCTAGCTTAAAAAACCATAAAAAATCAGATGATTAACATTTTTTTTACGATCTATGCCTGTTAAGAAAACATAAAAGACTCACCTTACGCACGTGGCTCGTTAACAAGCCATATTTTTTGACTCCTGCATTGCGATCTGATTCGCCCGAAGAATCAATTTATATTTTATAGCAAAGTGATTTAGTCCTGTTTTGAATTTAAGCATTTCAAGCTTGCAGTAGGCAATCATAGAAGCGTACACATGATTGCATTGAGTTTTTACTCTCTTAGTTGGTGATTTTTCTAGGCTCGCATTTTGCTTACTTGATTTA
>JAHZKG010000012.1 GCA_022600515.1 Gammaproteobacteria bacterium | reverse complement strand
TGGAAGGGATATCAATTATCAAAACAGGCACTCAAGCTATGATCGCTAATCTTGACGACCTGAAATGTAAGATAATTACACTATTTGGTGCGACTGCTTGTCAAATTTATGGAATCGACCGGGAGATCGCGGGAATGTAGGTTTTTTAAATCTAATAATATAATTAAATTTAAGTTCATCTTGTATGAATTTAAAAAATTTTTGATCAGCAAAACCTCTATCGGCAAGTAATGTAATTATTACATCTTTAGGCATAGAATCTTTTAGCTTGCTTAATAACTGATCTTCATAACGAGCACGGTTATTTTTTAATTTATTTTGTTCTACTGTTTTCCATAATAATGGGGTTGAAGAGCCTTTACTTGTTATCAGATTTAAACACAATGTGTGGTGGTCATCATTAGCAAAACTAGTCCAGTCTAAAGCGACGATGATCTCTTTTTTGCAGCCAATAATATGAGGAACCCAAACATTAGATAGTTTCCAAATATCATAGCCTGGATTACTTAGTAATCTATCAATTTGTTTTGTTGCATGTTTCTTTTTAACACCACGACATTCTGCCATGCCCAAACCCATCTTATGTAAAATTAGACTTTCACTTTGAAGAACACCTAAAGCAGCATAAGCCAAAGATAATTTACGCTTGGAATGAAGCTCTTTACCAAAAATATAATTAAAAGTTGACTCTATATCTATCAAATTAGGTGCTTTTGGGACAATTCTCATTTGCTAACTCCTCAATAACTATCAGGAGAGTCTGATCCTTTTATTTTAAATATCAAGAGATTAAATAACTATTTTTAGTCATATAAATGAGGGGATCTGTGAGATTTTAGATGGATAAAAATTAGAGAGTAATGTTGTGCGGCTGAAAAAATTACATATTTAGAAAACATTAGCATTACCATCAAGGATAGTGAGTTATTAGTAGTCCTTTTGATTCATATAAAGACTAAATTCAACATTAAAAATATGAATTTAATAAATTAATGTAAGTCGTTATTTTACAATGACTTAATCTGTTTGATTGAGAGCGAATTAAAATCAATTGTTTCGATATAGCCTATGCTAGTAAAGGTCTAAACATGGGGCGCGGGAAATTACGTTCCTTCCAACAAAGAACCCCTATTTAAAAAGAAAGGATGGCACAACTGCCTGTGAGCGTTTATCAAAAATAAAACCCACAGACTTATTTGATTATATTATTAGTAATATAGGTGACCTTCCAGAGCCAAGAAAGAGAAAAGTTAAGCGCAAAGACAACCCATTGATTTTAAACGCCGTATCGGCTTAGATGTGGGGCCACAATGCCGTTCACCGGAGGGACACCATTTTTAGGGTTTGGAAACAAAGCCATTTTTATTATTATTTACCACTTCGTCCAGTTCCTTTTTGAAGAAAGTTTTCTGTAAATTTTTAAATTTCTGCTCTGTATCAGTTTTAACGCCTAACAGATTAAGTAAGCTATTAAATATTTTGCTTAAAAAACCTCTATGATTTGCCAGTAGGCTTGATTTAACCTGATCTAATTGTTCAAGGCACTTACTTTTAAAATTATCTCGAGATATATTGCCGTCTTTAAATTCATTTCTATACGTTTTTAAATTATTTAGATACTCCCTAGCTTGTGTACTTGCGCTAACTTCGCCCCTTTTCTCTAGAGATTCACATTTTTTATCTATCTCACCCAAGCACTCATCGAACTTACTAATGAGTAGTCTTTTGCTGTTCGTAGTTTTTGCGTCAACTTGTGTTAATTTTCTGGCTAACTCCGCATCTGCTGCTATCTGAGCTTCAACAGGTTCTTCAAGAGTTAATGTTCTGGCTAACTCTGCATCTGCTGCTATCTGAGCTTCAACTGCTGCATTAGATTGTAATATAAGTTGAGGAGCACGGGCCATTGTTAACCATGTACTTCCGGCAGATGTAATTTGAAAACCAGCTTTTGTATATAAGGAAATTGCCCCCTTATTACTTGCTCGGACTTGTAACCCAACCTCTTTGTTCTCTTTATCTGCAAGATTGATTACTTTGTTTAATAATCTTTTGCCAATCCCTTTACGTGTATGGTCAGGTGATACACCAATATTATCAACCCACAATTTTTTGCCTGTAGGATTTACAAATACATAACCAACAGGCTGATTAGTCGCACTACTTTTTATTACAGATGAAAATCCTTTTTTACAAACATTAAGCAGTCTATCTTCTCCTAAAGGATCTTCATCAGGAAAGACTCGTAGATCAAGTGCCGAGATTGAGCTAATATCAGACTCTTCCATAGGGACAAGATCCAATGATTCTTCACGGGGCATTGTTCTGGCTAACTCTGCATCTGCTGCTGCCTGAGCTTCATCAGCAGTAGGAATAACATCTACAGGCACTTGTGCTATTTTAGCTAAACGAGCCTCACGTAAAGTAATCATCTCAGCACGAGTATCAAATTCAGTAAATTTAAATAAAGCTTTACTTACTATCAAGTCATTTTTAAGAAGATGTGCATCTTCAGGAAACATGACGTCAATTTCAGCTCGAGAAGGTATAGAGCCAAACAACTCCTTATATTGCTCCCCTTTTTTAGCAAAAACTTCTTCTATATTTGTACCATGAGAAGTGAATTCATCTTTATTTCGAGTAACTATAAGTGGGGCATTATAGTTATTTAAACTACGTTTAATTGCATTATGCATTAGCTCTTCGCCGCTAGTGGCTATATCAATGTCATCCATAATAGTGCTATGGTTCCAATGGTTTGTGCTTGTTGTCCTATCACCAATTAGTTCTCCTCCATCTGCAAGGAGACCTTTTAGACGATTAAGACCATACGGCGCACAACAGCAATCAGCAACAATATGGTCGAATGTAACGTTATTATCTTTAGCTGTTTTAATTATTAAATCTATTTGCTCTTCTCTTAAGTTATTAAAAAATGGTGGGGGGTTTGATTCACCATGGCTGCCAGTAAAAAGCAAGGTATCGCATTGCGCACGATTATTAGCGATACAAAATTTTTCAAATTCTTCAAGAAATTGAGAAAACTCTTCTTTTTTTGGTTGTCGAGTGTTCGTAACTTTATAACCTGCAACAGTGATCCCTAGCTGCTCGGCCTTATCTTTTTTGTTAAAAATTAATTGACCTTTAGTTGCTACTATAAAACTAGGCATGGCTTTATCCTTTTCTTTTGCTGTTTATTTAAGTATAGTTGAAAAATATAAGAAAACATAGTACACTACATACACTACAAGATATAAATGTGAGCAATAAATATGGGTGCTTCTCAACTAAACAAAGATTTTTTACAAATACTTATTAATGATAATGATGAACTGTTAGGTAAAAAGTTAAACGAACAATCTATTGATATTGCCGATATTAATAAGATATTCTTAAAGTCTGTACTAGGTGGTCATAATAGGTGCATAGATTTGTTATTAAATAAAGGGGCTAATGTTAACTTTGTACTTCCAATGGGTGAAAATGCGTTAACTTGGGCTATAAGTAGGGGCCATATGGAAACTTGCAGACTCTTAATTGAAAAGAATATCAATGTTAATAAAAAAACTTCAATTGCTCACACAACTCCTTTAATGTGTGCAGCAAGATCTGGCAAATTAGAGATAATACAAGCTTTAGTTGATGCTGGAGCTAAATTGGACGATCAAAACAAACTAGGCCAGACAGCACTTATGATAGCCACAGGCGTTGGAGAGAGTGAAGCTGTAGTTTTATTAGAGAGTCTAATGGAGCCTTCTTCGGCCCCAGAGAGCAACACACCTATAGACATCAAGCCGTTTGTATAATAACATTATGTTAAATACTATTTAAAATGTAAAGATATTATTATGGTCACATCCGTACGCATTATCGCACAAGGGAGCAAGGAAGTGTAATTTTTATGGTTTCATGTTAATTAAATAGAAGCAATAACAGTTCTCCAATTTTGCTCCCAATCTTTACTAGCAATAGCAGATCTAATTTGTAAAATAGGATCTAAACCATCTCTAGAACAACGCATGTGTTGTTGACCTTTGCACCGTTGGTTAATAAGGCTTTCTACTGGGGTGGTGAAAATGTGGTTAAATCACGCCGTTAAAATCACCCAGTTTTTGTTCTCTTTTACTGGCTTTGAAAAAGCTTCTTTACGCTTTGATTGAACTGATTGTCCAATATTGCTTTTTAGCCAACTCCATATGCTGCTTACCTTAGTTTCTTCCATTGCGCATTTAATAATATCTGTTGAAAATTCTCCAACAATTGCTGGTAGTGCGAGCAGTAAATTAGTAAAGCCGCTTGAAGCTTGCTCTTTTTCAATATTCTTAAATTTACCAAATAAAGATTCAATAATATCACTACTGCCTAATAGAGTTTCTCTGATATTCAATTGCTTTTCTTTTTCTGCAACTTTATTTAGTACCGTATTTTGAAAATCATTAGTTCTAGAACATATAAATGGTTCTGGTAGCATAGTTCTTAGCTTATTAGTTACGCCCTTATTTAGGTTGTTATTTGTAATAAAAGATACAACTGTATTGGCTATATGGCTTAGATTAAACCATCTATTAATATCTTCTTCATAAAAATCGATCCATCCAAGAAATTTTTTTTGTTTATTTTCATCTAATAGATCGACACATTTTTCTTCAGGCAGATCTATTATTTTTTTTGCCCATGAAACTAATATATCGACATTCATGTACCTAGCTTTGCTGCGTTGATTTGGGGGGGCAAAAGCCGCAACGCTACTTTGTCGCATATGATTTTGCGCTTTAGCTGCAAGCTCTATGAAACTTGCCCAGCTTACATCTGACTCAAGTTCTTTTTTTAAAATAAGAGCAACCTGGTGTTTTATATCATATATATAACAGCTGCCTTGATGTTCATTTACAAATTTTTCTACGTGGGCTGTAAAAGTACTGGGTGATATTCATGTCTCGAACAATAATTCAAAAAACAAACAAGACCATCATGACACCCAAGCAGGTGTTGGCTTATCAACACTCCTGCAAAGCTGTGATGCATCAAACACCTGCACACAAAATATTGCAGAAGCGCTCTGGAAATTAGTCGATAACGAATGGCCCTTGACTGAGGAGAAGCTCAAACAAGTCAGCGCATCTAATCTTTTAATTACCGACCAAATCATTGTAACCCTACAAAATATGCCTCGTGAAGAGCAAATGCTCACGGTCTCTAAACTCGCTGAAGAAATAGCGGTGCAAAACATGTTGGATAAAGCCCTGATGATGCGACGTATCTTGCAAGCAGGCCTGCAAGTGCAAGAAGTTCAAAACTTAAAACCTGCATTGAATATGGTGCTCTTTGCACTGAAAAAACTGGATGAGGATATTCACTCGCTTGCTTTTGAAAACGATGTCCGTAAAAAAATGATGAGTGAAACCTTGGGCCTTATCATCGATATTCGAAATCGTCGTTTAAGCCAAAATCTCCCCGGTGAAGACCATGAACAACCGAACGTGAAAAACGGTGCGGTGTATCTCGAGAAAGGAGCTTAAGATGATTGTCTTCAGCCCCCTATCGCTTTACACCACCTATCTCGGATGGCAACAATACGAGGTGCTGTTCATCGCCCTCTGGCAAACAGGACTCTTGTATTTAGGGTTCTTATTTATTGCCTATCGTTTTTTAAAAAACGTATTGGCGCCTGCAGGTTCAACCCACCATGCAGCAGACCATGCCCTTAATCACTTTCTCTATGAACTCGCAGTCACCGTGTTTATCTGTAGTATTTTCGTGTATCCCTGCGTGCCGCTTGAAGCCCGTGCCATTCAATTTAAACCCATGTGTGGTTTAAAGCATGGTGCACTCGTGAAATCATCCATCATAGGCGATAGCGGGACAACCTATGATGAGGCCTTTGCTGACTTATTAAGTCCTCAGGTGAAAATCCCCATCGGTTTTGCGTTTCTACAAAACTATATCTCAAGCTTCACTTACGGCCTTATGAAAGTCACCGGATGCACGGATAGCCTGCAATCCATCGAAGGCGATTTAGTCTCAAGCTATCTCCCCTGGGATGTGCGGGAACAAGCCCTTGCCTTTCATGCCCAGTGCTTTCGAGAAGCCCGAACCCAATTCAACGCAGAAAAACATGATGATGAAGCCTTTCAGAAAACCATTAAACAATACGGTGGTGAAGATGATTTAAACTGGATGGGCTCCATGTATTTTCAAAAACATTATTACAATCAGCTCCATGCCAGAAAACCCGTGCCAGGGTTCAGCTTCAATGAAGCACCCAACCCGAATTTAAAACAAGCCGCCGCACGTGGAGATATCGATAAAGCGCATCTTCCGGGCGAAGGCTACCCCAGCTGCAATCAATGGTGGAAGCAGCTACGAGGTAACTTAGTGCGTGTCGCGAGCAATGCCAGTATTTTTAACCGACATCTAAACACCTATGCCGTGCTTGAACGCGTCCGTACCTATAAAAACAAACATCCCAAAAGCTGGCATACCGACATCAGTGCTGAAGATTTTATTGCAAAGCTGTTACTAAATCACAGCAAAGACTTGCAAGCCCGTTCAACCCAAACGCTCATGGATAACACCAATGGAAAAACTGGCCAAACTTTATCTCATGGGTTAGTGAACTTCGGGCAATGGACGAAATCTTGGACCTCAACGCCTTTAAAACGCGAAGCCATCATGCAAACGCTCCCCGTGATGCAAGCCTTCTTCATGTTCTTCTTGATTGTACTCACACCTGTAATTTTGGCATTCAGTGGCTATAGCCCCAAAGCCCTAGGCAGCTTATGTGGGCTCTTTGTCATGAGCATTTTCTTGCAATATCTCTGGCATTTAGTCGGATTTGTAGAACGGGGTGTTTTAGACCCGCTCGGTGACAATGAAGCGATTTCTGCCATGCGAAATATGGCGGTCATGTTTTATTTTGTGGCGCCACTGTTGCTGCTGAGGTTATCAGGCCATTTTGGTGCGGAAGCAGGTGCTGGGATGGGCGCTTTAGTCAGTGAGTCACTCAACCAAAGCAAAGAAGTCGCTCAATCAGGAAAAAGTGCGGCTTCAATCGCCGGACAGGTAGCAGGAAGAGGTCTCATCAGATGAACAACTTAATCATCGTGCACGCAACGTACATATTCAGACAAACCAATCAGGTCCTGATTATACAATTCCTCAGCCTCATGCACATTGTATTTGGCTTTCTCAGGTTTCTCTGCTGCAAACCCTACTTCAATCAGCATAAAACCAAACTTCAACAGCTTTTTCAAAGTTCGAATCACCCAATGCGATTTACCTTTCATTTGGAGTTATCCCTATGTTAAAAAAATATCTACGCCCAACCATTATAGTACTCACCCAAGTAATTTTACCAGTTACGGCTTTAGGCTTACTCACTCCTTATTTACTGCAGCGAACGGAAAACCTTCATAAACTCCAGGTTTTTCTAAGCGACTGGAATCTACTGTTTTTAGTCACTCACGGGGTATTTTACTGCTTTATCTTTTTCATGTGGCCTGCATTTGTCAGACACCTCTGCCGCCAAAGACTAATTGAAGTCGATACATCTGAAGCGAAACAAGCCATCGGTGCACGTTGGTATTTACTCTCCGCATTTATCTTATTTGAACTCTTAATGCTCTGGAGATAAATATGCGTGATTATCCCGTTGATAACCTACTCCGTGAGCCAACAGAAGCTTATGCAGGGCTCACTTATCTCGCCTGTGCAACGCTCACCCTCACGCATCCCCATCTTTTTTTATTAACTCACGCTATGGGTGTTTATGCAGCGATTACACTCTGTATTCCCGGCATCTATCGTTGTTATCAAGCCTTATGCGTCAAACGCTATCATCACCGATTACGTGCTATGCCCTATTACGCGCTTTCGACAAAACAAATCCCTTTATCTAAAAAACAACTCTTTATTGGTCGGGGGTTTCGATGGCTACCCAACCATACGCAACGGCTACATCAAATCAAAGAAGTTAAAAACGAGCGTTTTCTGAAACCTGCCAAATCTTCACATGCAATAGGAGGGAGTCCATTTTTACATGGCTTAGGCGGTAAAGATAAACCTGTTCTTATTCCACAAGACATTCGTGTAGGACATACATTTGTGGTCGGCACCACACGTGTGGGTAAAACTCGACTCGCAAGCTTGCTCATCAATCAAGACATTCGAAATGGAGATGCTGTGATTGTAGTCGACCCTAAAGGCGACTTAGAACTTATTCGAGATATGCTATCTGCCTGCAAAGTAGCCGGCAGATTAAATGATTTTAAAATCGTACATTTGGGATTTCCTGAGCTTTCAGCACATTACAATCCACTCAAACATTACGACCAAGTCAGTGAAGTCGCCACGCGTATCACCGATGCAATTCCTGCCGAAGGTGAAGGCAAACAATTCGCAGCATTCGCCTGGAAATACGTCAACATCGTTGCCATCTGTCTTGAAGAAATGAACCAAGCTATCACGTATAAATCCATTGCACTCTATATCAGCCGATTAGATCAATTGCTCATGATCTACGCTGACACAATATTACCCAAGCTAACTCCTGAGTATCACGAGGAAGTCGAAGCTATCTTAGCTAAGCATGAAGGCCGCATTGACCGCTCTGGAAAAGTAACACCACCCATGACACGCACCACAGCGGTTATTCAATACATCAAAGAACACATCAGCAAAACCATCACAACAGGACATGTTGATAGCCTGCAAGATCAGATTCTCCTGGATTTATTTGATGCAGCAACGCTTGATAAACACTACTACGACAAAATCACAGCAAGTGTTGGCCCCGTGCTTTCTGAAATCAATAAAAGCAATGCCTCAGGAATTTTCTCGTTTCATCAAAGCCCAAATGAAATTGAACTGATGCAGGTGATTAAACAAAAGAAAATCCTCTACATCGGCCTTGATAGCCTAACTAACCCCAATGTGGCACAGGCAGTTGGCAAAGCCTTGTTATCTGATTTAGTGTCAACGGCGGGTAAGCTCTATAAAGAAAGTCAGAGCCATTATCGGCTAAACCTCCACTGTGATGAGCTCTCTGAAATCATTCAAGACTCCTTCGTTAAAATTCTGAATAAAGCAGGCGGCGCAGGCTTTCAAGTCACAGCTTACGCCCAAACCATTCAAGATATGGAAGTGGCTCTAGGATCAAAGGCCAAAGCTGAAGTCACCGGCGGCAATCTCAATACACTCATCATGCTCCGTGTTAAGAATGAAGAAACAGCCAATCTTCTAGTAAAAATTCTACCTCAAGTAGGTGTGGTAGGTCACACGCAAGTCTCAATGGTTAACGACACCCCACATGCTGAAGAAGGCGTTTACTTCAACACCACTAATGAAGACCGCGTTCAAACCACAGCCGTGCCGATGATTGATGTAAATGACATTATTTCACTACCCAAAGGCCAAGCATTTGTCTTAGTGAATGGCGGCGAGCTCTATAAAGTACGAATACCTTTGCCTATCAATGATGGATTAGCTCCTAAAGATATCAAACAACTTATAACCCAAATTAATCCACCAAAAATCTGAGAGAAAATCATGAAAGTAACCATCACACTCAATTTGAAAACCCGCGAAGCTCATCAATTGTTTCAACGAAAAATAAATAACGACCGTTTGTTCTTCAATGCCATTCTGCATCAGCTCAACAAAATCGCCAGGCTCTGCCGAAAAGAAATTCCGGGTGCGCATGAACACTATCAAAACATTCAAGAAAATTTAAATAAGCTATCTCAGCAGTTTACTGATGAAGCCAAATGTTTTAGAGCCATGCTGCAAAAAGAAGAAATATTAAAAAACAAAAAAATTACATTTCATCCACGACTCTCTCAGAAAGTAATCATTGAAAATCCGCTAACAATAAATCTTATGAAGCTCATTGAAGCTTATGATGAATTAATATCAATCTTTAAATTACTACACTTAGCTGGATGCTTTCAGAGCACACAGGATTATTATGCGAACATCAGACGCATTCAAAAAATAGTGAATTCTGCTTTAAGCCAGGTAATTTTCATTCATGCTCTTGAATTAAAAAAGAAAAAGGATTTGCGATCGCCCTTGTGCGATTAAAGGCGCTTTAGAAATAACCCTACATCCATAAATTTTCGTGATTAACCACCTAAAATTTCTCCGCTAAATATCATTTAGTTCCCTTAATACCTGGCGTATGACTTGTTTCTGATGAAGAAGCCGAGTCTAATTTTTTCATGGTTTGAAGCTGCTCTCTCATAGACTGTGTATGCTGAATGTAAGGTGCTTCCGCAGTTGTGCTAAAAGACACATTGCTCACGTTTAATTTTTCCCGTTCCCTTAACCACACTGAAATAGGCTCAATATTTCCAACAATAGGCTCCGAAATCTGCCTAAAAACGGCTGCTCCATTTGCACTATTTGTAAGACAAACAACCCCTTTATATGATCCATCCTCTTCTACCCTAGAGACCACTAAATTTCTAAAGGTTTCGGAGTCACCCCAATGAAAAAGTGTTTTGCTGCCATCACTATTATCCTGAATTCCCATCCCAAGACCCCAATGCAATTTATTAAGCATGCCCGGTGGCACGCCTACTTCAGAACCTTTTTTATCTCGACCATGACCTAAATCATTAGCATCTACAAACATATGTTCTCGTATAAACTTATCCTGCAAGCAAGCAGCTAAAAATTTCGCATAATGCCGAGCGGTAATAAATAAAGACGCAGCAGGAATAGGCTTCTCAAAAGGCATTTGAGCATTTTCTTCGCTTTGCTTTACGTAATGACTTTTTTCATCAGGCACGCCTGCAGCATTATGCCCCACAGCAAATCGCATTTTTTCATCACTATCATCTTCTGGCTGATAAAAATAAGTACTCTGAACAATTCCTAATGGCTCAAGCTCACGTTTTGCAAGTTGTTCCAATGACAATCCTGATGACTCTTGAATCACATCACACAGAAAATTAAATGCCAGTCCCGAGTAATTAAATTCTGTTCCAGGTTTAGCTTGAAAATGATGAGGCCACCAATTTGGTAGCCCCGTTTGATGCGATAAAACCATTCGTGCTGTGAGTTGCTGATATTCTGAGGTTTCACGGAGCTCAGGTGGACCAAACCCGTTTTGTGATAGTTGACATAAAGGCGTATCCAAATCAACTTCACCACGTTCCATCATTTTCAATACAATGTAAGCAAACACAGGTTTGCTCAGTGACGCCGCTTCAAAAACCCCATCCGGTGTTAATTCTTGCTCCCCACTACTTGCTAATTTTCCAGCAGAAAAAGTACTTATATCTCCATTATCTAAAACAGCCACTGAAACACCAATGACCTTATGCGCTTGAATTAAATTTTGTAATTTACGCTCTTGATAGCTTACTTCTGATAAAGCATGTGCTAATTCCGTTTCTGTTACTAATAATCGAGCCGATGAAAGCTCTAAAACACTAAGCGCACGGCTCTTATTTGCTTGCCAAGAACTATATTCGTGATCTCCTTCTCTAACCTCTGCGGTAACCTGATCTCCTCTTGCTATTAACTTTTTTGTTAACCTTGCATTAAGCGTCACTGCACCAGGAAAAGCGACATAATTCAAACTCGGTGTTTTATGTTCTTCAAGTTCTCCACCATCAAGATAAAAATTAACAGGTAGTGACGTTTGCTCTATGCTATCTAACCAGCTCATATTTATCGCAGGATGAGAGAAGTGAACGTCACTGTAATCAGGCCTAGAAGCCTGCTCCCACTCATCCACTTTATCAAATCCCTCCCAATCTTTATGCCACCAAAAAGCACCTGATTGAGCCAGTACATTTCCAAAAACTTCAGGATGAGTTAGCGCTGCATGTGTTGCTGCAAGCCCCCCAAAGCTTGTGCCACCAACGGTTATTTCCACCCTTTGTTGAGTACATTGAAATTTTTCTTGTAGTAGCGGGACGAGTTGAGTCGCCAAAAAATCAGAAAACGCTTGATTACATGCATACTCATCCACCCTATCTGAAAAAGAAGAAGGTGCTGGTATAAATACTGTTATTTTAGGCATCACTTGTTGTGGTTCTGATTGATATAAAACATCTAAAATTTCGGGAGTAGATTCTACACCGTGTACCGAAGAAATTTCTTGTATACCGTCCATGAAAATCAAAATACCTGGCTTTTCAGCGCGCGTCACTAATTCTGGCTCATGGATATAAAGTATTCTATCCCCTCTTTTACCTACCGATGGGGTAAGGTCAAACTTCTCATTTACGCGCTCTAACATCGGCTTTTCTAAATTTTTAAACCAAAATTTTGCGATTGAAGGTTGTTTAGATAATTTTTTTGGACTGCCACCATGAACAAAATGAACACTCATTTGGCCTCTATTTATGCTCAGTCTGAAAGATTGATCTTTTTCAGGTAAAAAATCAGTCTCTGATATTTGTACAATTTTTGTTTCATGGCCAAATTGGCTATATATTAAACTTTCATCTCTGATAGATATCTCTATTTCATCGTTATAAGGATTCTTATATGTTCCAATAAATGCTTTTAATGATGAAGTAATTTGCTTTTCTGAAGTGGATTGATGGACCGCATCAAACCATTTTAGACGCTGTTGTTTAGATTTATCCTCGGGTGCTCGCAACAGGGCTTCTTCATAACAACTTCTTGCCTCCTCGAATTTACCTTGATCTTCAGCAACTTTCCCTGTAACTGTTTGTTGCCATCCAGGTTCATCACTTTGAATATAATGCAAATTTTTAAATAGTGCTTGCATATTACCAATAGGCGCTAAATCAGGCGAACCCAATATTTGGGTTGCAATACTCATCCCATTTTCAGAATTTGTAAAAAATGCAGCCCCTTTTTTATCATTCACGTTGATTGCAACAAAAGCTCTCGTGTTTGGGTTTTCACCATATTGATATGCAATAACCTCATCTGTACCTGGATTCTTATAGATATGCCAACCTAAACCACATGTCGGAAAAACACCTGTATTTGTTGACTTAAATGCTTGCTGGATGATGGGATCATCCATATTATCTAACCAAGCAGCGATAAATTTCGAAAAATCATGGCCCGTTGTAAGTAGTGACCCAGCAGCATTTTGCTCAGGGTCGCCAACATA
>JAHZKG010000001.1 GCA_022600515.1 Gammaproteobacteria bacterium | reverse complement strand
CATGCCATTTCTTGCTAGCACAGTCACTAGTATTTCTTCTGCGCGCGCGTCGGGTAGCTTTAAAGCACTTAAAAGCGGCCCTATATCTTGTTCGTTTTCTGGATGACTTAAAAAATTTATAACGGACGCTACAAGATGCGCTTCAGGTGCACTTGGATTTAATATAATCTCTAAATCACTGGTTTCATCAGAGCTAACTTCAAAATATGCTTGTTTTTTGATGCTCTCCCAAAATAAGGTTTTTAAATTAGACCAGTTGATATCTTGAATCATACCTGCTTGGCTTTGACGATAAAAAAATGCTTTAAATGCACCTGCTGCTTGCTCTAATTGAGCATTTGCCGCTTCAATCTTTTTTGACAGTACTGTGGTGTCTCTTAGTTCATCAAAAGCTGCTTTTTCTTCTGTTGTGAGTTTTTCAATCGCTTTGTTTGCCCAGGTCCGAAATTGGGGAGGCATGCTTTGATGTGCTTTACCATGCTCTCGCAAAGCGATTAGCTTGAATCTATTTTGCGTACCAGACCCTTCAAAAGCAGCTGAGTGCGTTTCCACAAATTTTTTTATTGCTTCGCTTATCTCTTCTTCTCTTTCTTTGCTTTGTGCTTTAACTTGCTCACGACTGGCTTTTGCTTCGTCAATCGCCCTCACTTCAGAGCAGTCACTGAAAAATCGCTTTAAATAATCCTCTGTCGCTTCAAGTTCCTCTGCTTGATAAACCGCTTCTTCTTTCGGGCCCTCATACCCTGCAATACTTAATTGCCCTCTAAACTCTTCTTCCAGGGCATTTAAAACAAAAAATAATCGCATTTTTTCAGTAAAGGTTGTTTGCAGCGCGCCTCTAATTGTCTCATCCGACAAGTCACCTCGATACATATCTTCTCGGTTTAAAGCGTGTACACCGTAATTAAAATCCCCTGGCCCAGCAAGACCTTCCGCGACAACAAAGCAGCGATTATGAGTATGTACCTCATTGATACTACTTACCTCAGGACGCAATAGCAGTCTATTTGCCATGTTTGAAACCATTGATTAGCGTACGCGCTGCATCAGTTCAACCACGTTTTTTGCTGAATAAAATCCATCGACAATGCCATTTACCCCGTTATAAAAGCCCGGCGTGCAATGCGCTGCTCGCTCTTGCAGCTTCATTGCAATCATCTGCTTCTCAGGCGCTTTAATGCCCTCATCTTTTAATCGCTCATAAACAATTTTTAATGACTGCAAAACAGGTTCTTTTAAGGTATAAGTCGATGCAGGCCCTATGTGACCGCTTAGACTCACTGCAAGCGTTGTGTCATCGGGCGCTGTTCCGGTTAATTGCTTCACTAGAACAATTAAATCAGTGAGCTCATCAGCCGTAAGGCCTTCCCCTGAACGTTCTGGTTCAGCAGCTGATGTCGCATATATTGAGTTACTTGCATTGACTTCCATGACTCACCCTCATAAATCAAACTTACTGTGTTTGATTATAGTACACGCAAGGAGGGGCGCAAATGCTTTGTCTAAATTAAAAGCTTAAGGGAGCGCTACATCAATGATGTATTCCTTAAAAGTGCGATGAAAGCGAGTTTATGAACGCGATTATTCTACCAGCCATTTTCATCTCATCGCTTCATCATGCCCAATCAATATCATGACAAATACCGCCACCAATTTAAGAAAGCGACTGAGAAAGTAAAAAACAGGGAAAAATATAATGATGTCTTGAGACAACGAGGTATGGTTTACAGGGGAAGCCTTAGAAGCTTGGACCCCTGTGGGCACGGACATGAAGGGGCGCCCGAAGCAATGCTTTAATTTATCAAGCTGACACCGTAGAAAATGAGCGCATCGACCGCCTTTCAATGTTAAACCGGAAAGCTTTGAAGCTGCTCAGGCCATGCCACAGCTTATTTTTACTGGCAAGCCAGGCGGCTCACTAACCGTTTGCGCTTTGTTCGGCACCCCAAACATATTATCGTTTCGAGATGATTTTATTGGATTAACAATATGTCGAACAAAGTCGATGCACAGTCCATATTGCTCGAGATACCTGAACCATGCACATCATAACCCAGGTTCCACACATGTTTATCCCCAGATTATGTGGATAACCGAGATACGAAGCCCTGAGTTGATACCCCTTCTTGTTGTGAGCTTCCTGTGAATTAGTCATGACACCCCATGATTACTGGATTTGGCTTGTGGAAAAAAGAGCTTTTAGAGCGTGGTGGGAATCTGTTTGAAAAGGCCTATAAATCACCTGAGCAACGTGTAGAACAAGAACGAGACCAACTGCTTAAAAAGGTAGGTGAGTTAAGCATGGAGGTCGATTTTTTAAAAAAGGTGTACGCGAGCATCTGACTTCAAAAGAACGCCGATTGCTTGTTAACACCCATTTAGATATACCCATCAAACTTCAAGATGCGAGATCGTGAATGCTTTAAGCCCTGAGAATACCCCCTCTCCCTCAGCGGTTAAATACACTAGAGCTCTTTCGAAACTAGCAATTCAGGCAATTTTTTGTTAAAACAGCTCAATCATAAGGAGCTGTAATGAAATACCCAAAAATTCAAGGATTAGAAGAAGAAAAGTTTCGTCGATTGACGGGTGTAAAGCGAAGCACATTTGAAAAAATGATAATCATTTTAAATGATGCTGATACAAAAAAAAAAGCTAAAGGTGGGCGAAAAAATAAGCTAAGTATAGAAGATCAGTTATTAATGGCACTTGAATATATGCGTGAATATCGTACTTACTTCCATATTAGTTAAAGTTACGGCGTCAGTGAAAGCTCTGCTTACAAAACGGTTAAATGGGTCGAAGATACGCTGATAAAAGATCCTAATTTTTCTTTACCTGGTCGAAAAGCACTTTTAAAAAGCGATATGGAATATGACGTCGTGTTGATTGATGCCACTGAAACACCTATCGAACGCCCTAAAAAAACAGAAACACTTTTACTCAGGTAAAAAGAAAAAACATACGCTAAAAACGCAATTGGTTGTAGATAAGTTTAATAAAACCGTCATTTGCACAAATTTTACAAATGGAAAACGTCATGATTTTAGATTATTTAAAGAATCTGGTGTTCATATTCATCCAAAGAGTAAACTTTTGACAGACACAGGGTATCAAGGGATACATCT
>JAHZKG010000094.1 GCA_022600515.1 Gammaproteobacteria bacterium | reverse complement strand
TTCGCTCGTCATCAGATAATGATTTACCTGATTTTTGATCTTCAATTTTTTGCTTCCAGTTATAAATAGCTTTGCTGGTTACACCTAAAGAATTAGCAGCCTCGGTACTGCTATAACCTTGATCCAATACTAATGAAACAGACTCTTCTTTGAATTCTTTTGTATAAAGCTTCTTTGCTCGTTTTGTTGCGATATGGGCACCTTGATAAGTTAAGTTATTATCCTTTATCAATGTGTGCGGTTCAATTAAACCAGATCACACAGGAGTAGTTGATTGCTGCATACATTGCGCCTTATAATTACAAAAAGATATTTTAGATTTTAAATAGACGAGAGCATACATGAAAAAAACCGCCCTGGACGATAGCGTTTTCTACAGAGCTTTGAAAGTTTCTTATGTTTATATCCAAGTCATATTTTTTATTGGCATCTCATGCTTTGGTTGGTTTTCTTTAAAACCTCATCAGGCCATTGCAACAGAAAAAAGCTATATCTCCTGCCCTGATGGTGCAAAGTATTTTTTTTCCAGCTTAAATATCTCCAATGCTAATTACGAATTAGCATTGGAGATATGTGAAAATCACTTAAAGCCAGCTAAGAATTTAGACTCATCCACTAAGCCTACTTTTCCAGCAATTCACCAAGTGAATCAAATCACTGGGAGCTGGGTAACCTTTGTAAAGTTCGAGGTACTGAGTTTGATACTCGCGTTTCTGCTACTTAATGGAATCAAACAATCCTTACTGTATGTTATATATAAGAAAAAGTTTACCTTTCCATTTAGTCGGGATAGAAACCATTCCTAAAAAGCGCTTTTATACTGAAGCCATTTGAGGCGAGCCCTCACAAACAACATCAAGCTCTAACCACGTTAGTAATTGTAATTTATCCTCATCCCCACTGGCTTGCTCTATTAATTGACTACATGCCGCTGTAGCTTGTTTATCCACAAGACACTGTACAGACAATGTGCGAGCAAAAAATTCAAATATCTCTTTTTGTCTTGCAATGAAGGTAATAATTGCTTCAGAAATAGTATGATTAAATATGTCAAAATTAATTTGTACGGGGGGCTAACTTGATAACCATGATTATCCCAAACCTCTGGATGTCTGGCAAAAAGATGTGTGTATAACCGTCGTGACATTAAAGTGTGTCGCTATTTCATTCGCTGAACGCCATGGAAGGCTGAAGGCCGAGGCGTTTAGTCCGAGATAGTCTGCGATTTTTTAACCAGCCCGAAGGGATGTTAGAAAACCTTTATAGCTATTTGATTTTTAAATGACTTATTCCCAGTGCCTACCTAACGCGACTTGTTCGCGTTATCCAGTTGATTGACTCATGTTGACTGGATGCCGTGGACAAGCCACGGCACGTAGGGATTCTCTTATCGTTCACTTAAGAATCAAATCACTATATGCAGGCGTAGAGTCATTGGGAGGACATTTTTCTTGGCGCGTTTAGCGCAAAAATGTCAGACACAGGACAGTCGAGGCCAAAATACTTGTTGCGTTGACGAGTCGATTTCGGGGACTTGGATGTCCCGGAATCTATCACGAGGTAGCGGCACTCTTATAAATAAGCGTCAGGATGGGCAGCTACATAAGCGCGTAAATGCTGGTTAGTAAATTTATAAGGAGCGCAACTTCTCGTTTTAGCGTTCAGATCACCTGTTTCTTCTTGTTTTTTACGCCAACGTTAAACAGATGAACAGCTCACGACAAATATTTTACAAACGTCTTTAATTAGTCCGCCTTCAGCAATAAAACCCAGCACTCTTTCTCTTAAATCTGTTGAATGACTCATAACTCGAAAAAGCAGAAAGTATATCAAATAAACCGATCATTTACATTTTAAATCACCATGCTATTTCATAAAATTCCAGGAGCAGCACCATCTGAATAACACACTAAAAAAGCCTTGAATATGTCCTATAATTTAACTGTTTTTTATGACTGTACATGAAGATAAACTCAAAGCAGCGCGTATTGACTTTAATCTATCAAAGAAAGATACCCCTGCTAAAAAGTAAGTCTCGACGACACACAAAGATTGATATCGCCATAACAGCTACTTGCGGAAGAGATACCAGATACGTCACAATGGTCTTGTGTATATAATCCAAAACAGCCTAACTGGAGACGTCACTTGAGAAGACACATACAATTTTTTTATTCCGCTCTTCTGTTGCTGATTTTTTCTGTCACATATGCACAAGAAAACACTCCCAATGACTTTGATATCAATCGAGCACACACGCAGTTAGTTACAATAAAATTACATCTAAAACAACAAGCAAGTCAACACGCCGATCTAAATAAAACCAAAGAAGTTGTCTCAACTATAAAAAATAATGCCGAGTCTTGTATTAAAAAAAATAAAAAAAATCTGTCTCAATTAGAGGCCCTTTCACCAACAAAAACAACACCAAACGCACCTCCCACGCCTAAAAAAACAGATGATTTTTTAGCGCAAGAAAAAACAAAAACAAGTAAAAACTTGTCTGATTGTAAGCTACTGCTCTACGAAGCAGATAAACTTCACACGCAAATTGAGCAAGCCACCAATGACAATCAAACATCATATAATTTTTTAAAAACAGTTGCTTTATGGAAAGTAAAAGATAAAAAAAACTTATTTGTATTGCCTCATTACGACCTTAAAAGACTGAATCAATTAATGGGTTTAAACAACATAGTATCTTCTCATCTGATTCCTAGCCTATTAACAAGAATATTCCTTGCCTTATTTTCAGCTTACCTGCTACTACGGATTACTTCGCACCTGCTTAAAGCAAACAAACACGCACAAGAATTAATCAAACCATTTCGCATTTACCTCCCGCTTATTTTAACGCTCTTTCTGACGCATTTATTTTTAGTTGACAACCTTAAAAACATCTACCCGCCTCCATTAATCAACAATATTATTCAACACCTTAATACTTTTTTTATGACTCTATTATTTATTCAATTAAACTATGCTATGCTTGCCTACAGAAAAAAATCACAAGTAAAACAACTTATACAAAAAATTATTATCGGCTCAATTGTACTAAGCTCTATACTCATTTTTAGCGCCCTGCTCCACATAATAAATCCTACTGTAATTAAAAGCACTGTGACTCCAAGTGGTTACGCGATCATTTACTTGCTCTTAACCTCGTCTCTATTTATATGGATTTTTAATACTACGTTACAGCTTATTTCTAAATATAAATATTGCTCACACCTACAAACTCAACTTGTCACAGCCTTCAACATATTATTATTTGCAGGCTTAATCATTCTGTCTGTTTCTGGATACAATGAGATTGCTCTATTTGCTGCTGAGCACATCATGAAAACATGCCTCCTTATTTTCATGTTTTTAGAAGTTATTTATTTCATATGGGTTTATGCTAAAATTTTGAAGGATAAAACAGATCCCTTATCCATTCGATTTTATCAATGGACCGGGCTAAAATCCCAAAAAAACCTTATTGAAGTGTTCATTCTTAAATATCTTTTGACCATCAACTTGATTCATATCTTCTTTCAATTATTTGTTATTCTCTGGGACTTGCCTGGCTATTATTTAAACAAAACTCTCGATTACTTTCAAAATGGCATGTATATTTTTACGATGCAAATTAACATGCTCGCTATTTTTAGAGGCTTAATTGCTTTTTGTTTTATTATTATTTTAGGTCGCTTATTAGGTGCCTTTTTTTCCAGCCGGAATAAAAGCGCAGATCAAAAAAAAACAGGTATTATCGTTATTACACTCACTAATTATGTTGCTTTTATCTTTGCTACTTTAATTGCATTGATGGTCATGGGCATTAATTTAAGCGGATTTGCCTTGGTTGCAAGCGCCTTATCTGTTGGAATTGGATTTGGACTCAAAGGCATTGCGTCTGATCTTATCAGTGGCTTGATCTTATTACTCAGTAAACCCCTGCGCCCGGGCGATCATATTGAAGTTAAAGAAATTGAGGGTTTTATTTCAAGCATAAGATTACTCTCTACCGAAATAAAAACATTATCCGAAGCCAATGTGATTATTCCAAACTCTGCACTCCTCAGCCAATCGGTAACAAACTATACCTACAAAAACAAATACACACGTATTACAACTTATATTATGCTAAAAGATGCTGCAGATGTTAAGCGTGCAAAAAAAATAATGCTCAATGTTGCTAAAAAACATCCGGAAATTCATCAAGAAGCAAGAAAGAAGCCTGAGCTCATAGTTGATTTACGCCCGGACAAAAGTGCAATGCATATTGTACTCACTTTATGGTGTATTATTAAAGACGCCGATGAACGGTATCGTATTAACAGTGATGTGAATGCCAAAGTGCTGGATGCGATTGAAAAAGCAGGTATTCCTTTAAAATTATAGTATAAAATTATGCCCAATACTAACCAACAAAAACAAACCATTCACGCGCTATCAAACCAGTTGGCGCATACCAAAAACCCGATTGATAAATTATTTTATCGGGGTGTGATTGCCTTACTAAAAGAAGATTTAGATACGGCAGAAGCCACTTTTCTTGATGTTCTAACACAAGATAGAACCTACGCCGATGCCCGTAGTAATTTAGGGGTCATCTCACTCAAAAGAAACCATAGTCAACAAGCCATTACGTATTTCAGTGAAACACTAGGATTTGATGAAACCCATGAAAATGCACGAAATAACCTCGCTGCAACCTTCATACATCATAATCGATTTGAAAATGCACGTATACATTACCAAATTTTACTGAAAAGCTATCCCAAAAATCCTGAGTACCGCTATAATGCTGGGGTTGCTGAAATGGCATTAGGGCACTTAAAAGAAGCGTGCGAGCATTTTAATGTCATCTTGAAACAAAATCCGAATCACAGTGCGTCATTAACAAATCTTGCAAGCATTGCTTCACGCTTAAATAAAACATCAGACGCAATTGACTATTTAAAACGTGCCAAAGCAGCTAACCCAAGCGACACCAGCAGCGCCTTTATGCTCGATGCACTCACAGAAGAAGCTCCTATGCGTACAGCGTCCAACGATTACACTAAAAATTTATTCGATAATTATGCCTTACATTATGAAAAGCACATGCATGACACGCTCAATTATAGCGTGCCACAACACATCGCAAAATGCTTACACCAACTCATTCTAGAACCCACACCTAACACACTTGATATAGGCTGCGGAACGGGCTTAACGGGCATCGTACTTCGCGAACTCAGTCTTCTCTTAACTGGTATTGACCTCTCACCTAACATGCTCATCGAAGCAGAGCAAAAAGCAATTTATGATGAATTATTTGAGGTGGATGCCATCCAATTCTTATCTCAAGAAAACAACCCTTTTTCACTGATTGTAGCAGCAGATGTGCTGCCTTATTTTAGTGAACTAGACACACTGTTTAAATACATTAAAAAAACACTTATATCATCTGGTTTATTTGTATTTACCACTGAAATCAGTGATACCACAGATTGGACACTGCAAAAAACAGCACGTTTTGCGCATCATACAGATTATATTACAACGCTTGCCAAGCAGCATGGCTTTGAGATACTGAGTCAACAATCACTAACGGCCAGAAAGCATCATAATGAAGCATTACATGTTAAATTATATACTCTTAGAAATACATAATTCTGCATGTGCTTCTTCGGTTATATAACAATGAAAGACCAAATACGGCTATTGGAGGGATTCCCCCAGCACGAAAATTTGCATTAGCAGCTTAACTCTCTACTTTTAACTGCGGTTATAAAGGGGGGGATTACCTTGCTCAGGTCCTTTACCGCCAGGTTTTTTCAATGATTTGTTTGAAAATAATAAGTGATATTTTCGCGTGACCAAGGCCTTATGAAATTTCAACAACGTTTCGGGTTTTAAAATAATGGCAATACGAGACAATCGATGTGTATTCAGCATCGATGTTAAAAAGCCAAATGAAAGCTTCTCAAAAACCGTTAGCCTGGGCGCTCGCTTTTGTTGGCGAGACATCGTCAGGAGCTGTTTCCGCAGCATTATGTTTTCTGAGGCTATTGCGCGCAAGCCACCAGGGGCTAACAATCGTAGCCATACAGCTATGTAACCCAAGATGAATGCTATTAATTTTATCACAATGGTTATTATACTACAACCACATCAAAAATATCGAATATTTCCTTTATTACTTTTTAAATTAAGGTTTCGCCACAGACAGGCATTCTACGCCCTCATGTGTGCATTTAATACCGTTACCTCACAATAAGAACACCTTTCGACCTAAATTTAAACACTAAAATCATCCAAGGCTCCTTTGATAGGTTATGCTCTTGAGACATATGATTGATATCCACTGCATTTTCTTCATTTGCAAATAAGCCAAGCTCAGAAACAGCGCCAGCTGTCTGTATTTGATAATAATTAATATACGCTTCTAATTCCTGCAATATTAAGGCTGCTGCAGGTTGTTCCATTAATACGGCCATATTTTGAGGGGTAGAGCCAGATTGACTGACCGCTTTATAATTTGCGCTTGGTCAGTACTGTGCCATTTCTCAGGCAAATTAACATCCGGTTTTTTATATGTTGGACCATACAAAGCGCAGCTCGAAAGAACTGAAAAGATAAGTATATAAAAAAACAAAAAGCTTGCATTTTTTGGTATCAAGTGGACAATAAGATTCTCTTAGCTTCACGATCAAATAAAACAACAAAGACTGCAATTGCTTTATCGCAATCCTTACTCACTACTCACATACACCACAGACATCATGCTCCCAAATCACACGATTAAAGCCTTGAAAAACGGGGCCACTGTTATTACCCCCAATAACCGATTAAGCGAGCAATTACTCGGGCATTATTTACAAACAAGCACATACCAAACATTTTCAAAGCCTCACTGCCTTGCTTACCCTACGTTCTTACGGGAAACATTCAGACAGCTAATTCAAAGCACGCCCAACCAAGCGCACCCAAAACTTTTATCTGATGCACACACACAAGCCTTATGGCGTAATGTGCTTAATCAAGACGAACAACTCGAAACCAGTCAAAATCTTTTAACAGCGATTCATCAAGCATCTGTCGTGTGTGAAAATTGGCAAATTACATTCCCGCATCCTGCCTTTCAAAGTACGCCGCAAACACAGCAATTTGAAACGTTTTATCTTGATTTTCTAGCGCAACTAAAAACACATCATGCAATGACTGACCCTCAACTTGCGCAATATCTTATTACACATCTCAACATCCCCCAAACCCAGCACATCATATGGATGTGCTTTGATGACTACACCCCCATTCAACGCGCCCTTCAAACACACTTTAGTCAACTGGGTATTACACAAGAACATGTAGAGCTCGAAGACAGCCATAACGCAAGCTTTCAATACAGAGCCTGCGACAAACACGATGAATACCTGCAAATCATACACTTTATTCAAGAGCAACTAGATCATAATGCAAAAAACATCGGCATTATCGTGCCTAACCTTCATCAAGAAGCACCTCATCTTCAGCGACACTTGAAACATCACTTTGATGAAAAAATATTTGACTTTTCACTTGGGCAACCTCTTGCAGACTATCCGCTGATTACACACGCCTTACACTGGCTTAGGCTTAATTTATTTGAGATTAACCATCATGAAGCACGGTTATTACTCAACTCACCGTATCTAACAGGTGCCGAAGAAGAATTTGATGCCCGAGCCAATGCGCTAGATAGCAACCCGCTTTTATTAGAACGCACAATGCCTTTTAATGCGTTTAAATATAGCTTTAAACAAGCAGCGCCCAAGTTATTTAGTGCACTAGATGCCTTAACGCCCTATCCCAAACAAGCAACCCCTCACAATTGGGCCAAATTATTTTTAAACCGCTTGAAACAACTAGGATTTCCAGGAGAACAAAGCCTTGGTTCAATACAATACCAATGCTTTGAGCGCTTTATTCTTTTATTTGATGAGCTGGCAACCCTTACATTAATTAACCCCAGCATGCAGGCAAAGTCAGCCCTTGAAGCTTTTCAAGATTTAGCAAAACGCTGCATTTTTCAACCCGAAAAGTCCACGGCACCCGTTAATATTCTAGGCTTACTTGAAGCATCTGGCTGCCAGTTTGATGCCATTTGGATGTGTAGTGCTACACAGCAAAACCTGCCCAGCAAAGCCCATTTAAATGCTTTTATCCCTATTGCCCTGCAGCGTGAAGCCAATATGCCTTATGCACATGTAAAACGTGAATTTCTGCTGGCTGAAAAACGAATTCACCGGCTTAAACAAGCCTCACAGACCTTGGTATTTAGCTACCCTTCGCACTTGAACGATATCCCAACCTTGCCAAGCCCGCTGATTGCACATTTACCCGAACGCGAACACACAGCGCCTTTGACGCAAGCCAGTATTGCATTACGTCAAGCGCGCGAGCTATATCAGCTCCCGTTTACATCAGATGATAAACTCACAGGAGGCAGTGCAAGGCTTTCGAATCAAGCACTCTGCCCTTTTCGCGCCTTTGCAGCCCACCGCCTACATGCCACGCAATGCCCTGATGTATCTGATAGCCCGGATGCAAGCATCCGTGGTCAAGTGATTCATCATGCACTCGAAGTATTATGGCGCGAATTAGGCTCACAAAAAGCCTTACTTTCCTGTACAGAAACAAGACTTGATTCCCATATTAACCAAGCAATACAAGCCGCTTTAACCCCTCTTAAAAAAAACAAGCCTCATTCATTTCCTCCATTAGTACAAGGGATTGAACAAGAACGATTAAAGCGTTTAATTCATGCTGCACTGAATTGGGATAAAGCACGAGAAGCGTTTAAAATTGAAGCCATCGAGGCACGTTTTACGCTCACGCTGAGTGAACTTGAATTTCGCATCCGTCTCGACCGCCTGGATAGCTTGTCATCAGGTGAAAAATGGCTAATTGATTATAAAAGCAGCATTCCATCCCCTCTGCCATTTCACGAGGAACGCCCTGAAGCACCGCAGCTGTTACTGTATGCCTTATTAGATAATGCCATCAAAGGCTTACTGTTTATTGAACTCAAAAAAGGTCATGTCGCCTGCAGGGGCTTTGCCGAAGACTCAAAAGACACTGCGGGCATTAAAGCATTAAAATCAGACGAAAACTGGAGCACCTACCAACATATTTGGCACGAACGCCTTACAGCACTTGCGGATGAATTTCATCAAGGGTACTGCGCTCCTACCCCTAAAAAAGCAAGCACCTGCCAAACCTGTGACTTTCATACTTTGTGTAGAATATAGAGCTGCCCTATTTGATTCAGCATCGGCGTATCATGTTGGTTGATGCCCGCTTGCTGTACAAGATCAATAAATAATTTCGTGTTATTTCACTATTAAGATATACAAATCCAGTCCGAAATATTTTGTCCACAAAGTATTTAATATTAATTTACGCTTCTTAAACTTATAGAGTGGCAGCTTCCAAATTTTAATTTTTTGATCTTCATCAAAATTCTCACGCGAAACCTGTATTGTCTTAAATGCACTGCAAATTTCTGTTATTTCTTTTAATGAAAAAAACTCTGTTTCGGGTGCCCCTTGATTTAAAGAGGAAGTATCATAGCCTCTACGTTGCGCCTCTGTAGAACCACGCTTACTTTTATTATTTAGGTGCATTAACAAATTACGCGCGGTTATCATTGGCCATTGCGTCCATTGACGTAGTGAAAACTTATTGTAAACCATGATCATCGCCTTTCCATCTTTCTTTAAGATGCGATGTGTTTGATTAATACAAGTTTGTAAATCGCCTGTATGATGGAAACAACCAATAGAAACAACAAAATCAAAATAATTATCAGGAAAAGGGCACGTTAACATACTCCCGACACGGATATCTCCTGTTTTGTTGTGCTGTTCTAAACGATGTTTAGCCATATGAACAGGATTTTCTGCAATATCTAACCCATGATAATTAGCACCAGCTAAAGCGAGTGCTTGACTCACCGTGCCATAGCCCAATCCAATTTCCAGTACATTTTTTCCTTGTATCTCATCAAGAAAAAGATGTTTTTTTAAATAAGGATAATAATCAAAATAAAGATCATCAAATTTCGCTAAACTTTGAGGGCTTGCATCCATGACACCCAAATTTTTTGCTAATTGTGTTCCGCAAAGTTCATTCCAAAATAAATTATTTTTTTTCTCAAGCGAAGCTTCTACAGTCGTGTCCATTATTCACAGTTCCTAGTGAAGTGTCCTTCATGCCATTACGCTATCTGTTAATAATGCATGATGAACAATAAAATGATGAATGATTGATAAACCAAGCTCTTCTTTCGGCAGAGCATCTAAAAAATCAAACTGCATAGGCGTATCATATTGATAAACTAAATCAATATTTTCTTGCTCAAACAATGCGTCTTGTTGATACCCACCAGCACCTTGCCCACACAAGTAAGCATCTGCACCCACTTGCTGTACAAGCTCAATTAATAATTCTGTTGCTTGCTATGCGTTAATTCTGATTGTTTTATAAATTTCGTTTTCAAACCGAGCATGGTCGAAAAATGCTGAATAACATGCATATTATATAATGCCAAATTCATTTCAGGGTTACATAATAACGGCAAAAGCCATGCCATAGCAGTATCATAACTTTCATTTTTTTGATAACTATGAGCAAGTGTTTTACTCATTTTTTTTAAAGTATATGCTTTATTTGAAAAACAAACCTCTTTAATTAACTGCTCTCCGGTTTCCCGCTTAATTGGCATACTAAACCAGCTAGGTTGATCACTGCCCGTATATAATTTAACGCGATTACACCATGAACCACTTCCAGTTTTAGGATAAGCCACATCATCTAAAAAAATAGGGGATAAAAACAAAATAATCATAAGTAAATTAGGCAGCACAATAATTAAATCTCTCAAAAAAACACTCACTGCAGAAAGAAAAAAACCTAACCCAAACATGAAAAAATACATGATTACAATCACAGGAATAATCAGAATCACGTGCCAAGTCGGTATATTACCATCTAACAACATGATAATACTCAAAAAGAATAAGCTAACCAGCAACGGTACAATAGAGACTAATATCGATGAAATCGGTAATATTTCAACTTTGAACGCCATGTTTTTAACAATGCCTGTATTGGATACCACAGAGTTAGCCGCATTTAATAACCCTTCACTCATGGCAAGCCAAGGTCCATATCCACTAATAAGCCAAACAACATAAGAGAGTGTTGTGCTCGCACCTGGCAACTTGGCTTTATATAAAAAACCAAAAACAAACGTAAAAATACTGAGCATAATAATGGGGTTTAAAATGGCCCATATGCCACCCAATGTTGAGGCTAAATATTTATCTTTAAGGTTTAATTTAAAGAGATTAAAAATCATCCGCCCATCAGTGCTGTCGAATCCGAACATACCTTGACTTCCTTATTAACTAATACAATTTCTGCAGGGTAACTTAACAAAGGAACCCCTCCGCTAGTGACACAGAGATTCTTCACTGAAAAAAATCGTAAAAAATGATTTGTCGTGAGATTATTTTCTATAATTTCTATTTTTAATTGATAATAACCAGAATTTAGTGTCAATGAATCAAGAGCAAATGTAACCTCTATTAATTCCCCTGAATCACTGATTAAATCACACTGCTTATATGACACGCGCTTACATCGCCATTGTCCAAACATTTTCTCAACATTATTCTTTTGCTATTGGTTATATGAATCAATATTTGTTTCGGCATAAACCACTTGAACAAGCCAATAACGTGCTTTATCTTAATTTTAGATATAATTTACCGACTTAAATATAGCGCCGCCTACCACCTGGATTACTCAAAGCAGGTAAGCGGAGCTTAAATAAAGCAATGCCTTTATCAACTCAAGCCATTGGAGGTATCTACCCGGCTAGATAATGCTGTATCACCTGCCGAATCATGAGCGAAAAGCGTAAGATTCCCGCCTGCCTCTGCTTTCATTCCTGCCACTAGCTCACTAAAAGAAACATCAAAGCCTGCTGCTTGAGTTTCTTTCGCTGCTTGCTCTGCCTCGAATACTTTATGAGAAGCTGTGATATGCGCTAGCGCTTGCTCTAATAAAGCCAAGGGCTCCTCTGTTTGTGAATAAATAGACTCAGTGAGTGTTAATAGATTTTGTGCTGGGTTATGGCAATAGCTCATGCAATCATCCGGCATTAACTGAGACTCTAGCTCGGTATAAAAAAGTGCCGTGCATGGCATATCTACTGTCACACTAAATTCAGAGCCAGTAATCCAGTTTAATGTCAGCGTTAGACCAAAAGCTTTCTCTAGTCTCTGGATACCGTTCTGAACAGCTTCAAACTGACTTCTTTCACTAGGAGAATAGCAGCTCACTGTTGCGGACATACCAGGCGACAAGATGCCATCCAATCGCTCTGCCATTTCCTCACTTTTTTTCGTTTCAAACACATGGCTACCGTCTTTTTGAGTATAAGCAAAAACATGATGCCCCGGCTCAGCGGGTGTCTTTAACGCTATTTTATGGAGTGCTTGATTAAATAGCTCAATCACACCATCATTTTTCTCTATCTGCCACTCCACTGTAAATTTGCTATTTTTTTTAGCAATAATCATAAGTGGCGTGTCGTTATTGTTATTTTTTATTTCTAGACTAGAGCCATTATCAAGTAAAAAAGCAATGTTATTATGAAAACGATTTAAATAAGCAGGCGTACTTTTTATCTTCATGATATTGAGCCCCCAGATACTACAGGCATAGTGCAATAATGTGCCACCGTCTGTTTCACCCTGCTCATTCAGTATGCTGCGATCTTTACCTACTAACGCTTCAAATTCTCTTGTTTTTCCGGCTTTGATATGTTCTTTGGCCTGTTTAAATTGCCAACTATTTTGATGGGCAGGTTCTTCCGCAGCAGCGGATGCTTGCGTTGATTTTGCTTGCTTACCTTTCTTTTTAGGCATATTTTACTCCGAATATCTTATGTTTTTTAAAATAAATTGGAACTCCAGTAGCTGTCGATAAACGGGGCGCCTAGAGTATATGGAGCTCAATATATCATATTTTTAATAGTTTGTTCATTTTAACATCTAACAACATAAATAACCTGTTGATTATAAAGTCTTTATGACTTATTATTCCTCTGAAATTAACCTGGAGAAACACATGCGCATTAAAGAAGCAGCAGAAGCTAGTCTTAAAACAGGTATAGCAATACCTAATGTATTTGTAGGTACTTGTTTCGGCACATTATTCGCACCAAGCTCAGCCGCCGCCGCCGGTGGAGCAAGTCTTATCATAGGCGCTACTGGAGCAGGTCTTGCGCTTGCTTTTCTTCCCAGTGTTTTTTTTAGTGGTATGGCTGCCCTTTCAACTAAACCAAATATGAAAGCTGGATTTTCACTCTGTGCTGCCGCATCACTGTTAGGTGGTGTCATGCTAGGCGGTGCAATGTTTGGTTTATCCGCAGGTACATTACTTCCTTTTATTGGTCTTGGTGCAGCAATATCAGCATTAAGTACATTGATAACCATTTTTGTTGCCCAGGCATGCATTAACACCCTGAAAGACGCAGTTATTACCCCTCTGCTCGACGAATGGAAAAAATATCAAGCAAATGATAATGATAATGGAAAAAACGAAGCAACAGCTCCCGCCATGAGTAAAGCTGTGCGTCATGACGACGCAGAGGATGATTCAGAGCTTGAGTTTGATGGCTTATCACCTTCTTTTTAGATGTAAGTTAAGCCCTAGACACATCAAAGGCTAAACAGTCCTGGATGTTGGTTTGTTTCAATGCTAACGCAAGCAAGCGATCCACACCCAGGGCAACCCCTGTTGAGGGAGGTAAGCCATGGGTCATTGCTGCGAGAAAGCGAGCATCGACCGCACGAGCTTTCAGCCCAAGCGCTAAACGCTTTTGATTATCTGCTTTAAAACGCGCGGCTTGTACTTTATGATCGGTTAGCTCATGAAAGCCATTGGCTAATTCAATGCCCTGGTAATACACTTCAAATCGCTCAGCAACGCCATCACGAACGCGCGCAAGCGCTGCTTGTGATATCGGAAAATCAGTCACCGCTATTGGCTCATGATGTGTGGCTAACCAAGGTTCCACCACATGGCTCATTAATAAAAATAAGTATTGATCAATATCCTGCTCATCAGGTGATAATATATTTGCTAGGCCAAATTGCTCTAATTTCTTTTTTAAATCTAACACACAGATATCAAACGGATTAATATTACATGCTGATTCAAATATATTTTGATAGGTCTTAATTAATAATGCGTTTGTTTTGAGAACTTTTTTTAAAAAAATATCGATTTCTTCGAGCATGTCATAATGATTCATACCAGGACGATACCATTCAAGCATGGTAAATTCAGGATTATGCCAGCGCCCTGCTTCATCATCTCGAAATGCGCGTGACAGCTGAAAAATAGGCCCACTGCCAGAAGCAAGCAACCGCTTCATATGATATTCAGGAGAGGTCTGTAAAAAATATTCCCGTCCTAGGCACTGCAGCGCAATAGACTCAAGATAGACATCTGTCACACCAAAAGCCGCCATAATAGGGGTTTCTACTTCAAGATATCCACGTTCAGTAAAAAACAAACGAATATCTGCCATCATGTTGGCACGTGCACGAAGGGTATGTATAGATGCAGAGGGAGCCCAATCAGATACAGTCATAGATATTAAATATTATTAATAAAACATGCCGAGTTCAAGGCGAGCAGCCTCACTCATACACTCTTGTGTCCATGGCGGCTCCCAAACCAGTTCAACCGTACACTCTCGAACGTCTTCCACTTGGTTTACAGCTGCTTCTATTGTTCCTGGAAACGTTTGCGCCACCGGGCACCCAGGAGATGTCAGGGTCATTTTAATATCAACATGCTGCGTGTCATCAATTAATACATCATAGATTAATCCCAAATCATACACGTTGACAGGAATTTCAGGATCAAACACGGTTTTTAATGCAGCGATTACCGCTTCTTTAAGTGCCTCTTCTGGTTTCTTTTTTTTAAATCCTAACATCACTACCTACTCCGTTGTCACAACTGTCGCTTCTTTTTTTAAGGCAGCATCTAAAGCATGCCATGCAAGTGTTGCACATTTAACACGTGCAGGAAATGCACGAACCCCCTCAAAAATAACGAGCTTTCCTAAAATAGAATCAGCTTCTGCATTGTCTTCTGTCAATAGCATATGAAATGCCTTAAATACAATCATTGCTTCGTCAGGTGTCTTTCCTTTCAGCGCTTCTGTCATCAAAGAAGCAGAGGCTTGTGAAATCGCACAACCCTCGCCCAGGAAACTTATCTCTTTAATCAGGCCATCACTCAACAAGACATACACCGTTAACTTGTCACCACACAACGGATTAACGCCGCGTGCCTCACATGTTGGACAGGTCATGGCATGATGATTACGTGGCGCACGATTGTGATCTAAAATCACTTCTTGATACAACGCTGCTAAATTCATGATTAACTAAACATCCGATTCACCTGGTGCAATCCCTCAACACAGCGGTTGATGTCTTCCCGGGTATTATAAAAAGCCAGTGACAACCTTGTTGTAGCCGGCACGTCAAAAAAATCCATGAGAGGCATAGCACAGTGATGCCCACTACGCATCGCAATGCCTAAACTATCCAGTATAGTCCCCACATCATGTGCATGCACGGTATCATGCACCAATGAAATAATTGGTAATTTACAGGATGCTGTGCCAATAATACGAAACCCTTCAATCCCACTAATAACTTCTGTCGCGTACCCAAACAGCGTGGTTTCGTAAGCTGAAACCATCACACGGTCTAACGCACTCAAATAAGTCAGTGCGGCGCCTAAGCCGATTACACCTGAAATATTCGGTGTGCCGGCTTCAAACTTATAAGGCAGCTCAGCATAGGTTGCACCATCAAACCGCACTTCGGCAATCATCTCACCACCGCCTTGGTAAGGGCGCATGGCATTGAGTAACTCCTCTCGTCCCCAAAGCACGCCAATGCCTGTTGGGGCATACATTTTATGTCCTGAAAAGGCATAAAAATCACACCCTAATGCAGCCACATCTACGCTCAAATGCGCAACGGCTTGCGCACCATCCACAAGAACAGGCACATCATAGGCGTGTGCAGCCTTCACCATTGCGTGAACGGGGTTAATGGTTCCAATCGCATTCGATGCATGGCTTACCGCAACAAATTTTGTTTTTTTAGAGAGTTTGGCTTCGAATGCTTGAAGGCTCACTTCACCTGCATTGGTCATTGGAACCACTTGCAGTACCGCGCCACTTTGCTCACATATCATTTGCCAAGGCACAATATTGGCATGGTGCTCAAGGGCTGTAATTAAAATTTCATCGCCTTTAGATAATCGTGGCAAAACAAAACTTTGGGCAACTAAGTTAATTGCTTCGGTTGTACCTCGCACAAAAATACATTCTTTAATGGATGACGCGCCGATAAAAGTACACACCTGCTCGCGTACTTTTTCATATTTTTCGGTCGCTCTTACACTTAAAGCATGTACACCACGATGAACATTGGCATTGTCTTCCTCATAGTATTGTTTGATCACATTCATCACGGTACGTGGTTTCTGCGTTGTTGCCGCATTATCTAGATACACCAATGGGTGACCATTAACCGCTTGATGTAATACAGGAAAATCATGCCGGATTTCATCTATATCTAACACCTGCGTTTCCAATAAATGCTGACTCATGCGTTACTCCATGTGCTGCGTGATTAATTGATTAAGCTTATCATCTAAACCCGACTTTTCCATCTGGCTTAAGTTCTGTGCCAAAAACGCCTGCATCAAATAACGAGACGCAAGGGCTGTGTCAATACCACGCGTCGCCAAATAAAAGAGGGCTTCTTCATCTAGCTGTCCCACCGTTGCGCCATGCGCACAAACCACATTATCTGTAAAAATTTGTAACTCAGGCTTGGTATTCACTTCTGCTTTAGATGAAAGCAGTACATTCTTATTATACTGCTTCGCCTCAGTTTTTGAAGCGCCTGCCGAAACCAGCACTTTTCCATTAAAAACAGCTCGCGCGCTGTCTTTTAAAATGCCTTTATAATCTTGTTCACTCACACAATCAGGAACTGCATGCTTTACTGTTGTATGATGATCAATATGTTGTTGATGGCTTGGTATGTAAATACCGTTCATGAGGCATGAGGCATGAGGCGCTGTAAATTCAACCACTGTGTCACTACGAGCCCATGCTGCACCTAAGCTTAAACTATGGCTTTCAAAGCGACTATGTGCTGACTGCTTGGCTGTCACTTCTCCTACATGAAAGGCACTTGCCCCCTCACGTTGGATTTTAAAATGCGAAACAACCGCCTGCTCACTTAACATAATTTCTGTCATGGTGTTTGTAAAATAAGGGGCGTCTAAAGCACTTTCATAGCGTTCAATAATATTTAATGAACTCGCTGCCTCTGCAATCACTAAGTGCCTAAAGCACTGCATTTTTCCTGCAGCTTCTGGCGCATGCGTAATACACAGTGGCGCGGTTGCCTGTATGTTTTCAGGAATATAAATAAACAAGCCAGCATCAAACAGCATCATATTTTGCGCGTGAAACCCGTGCGTCTGCTCCATGATTTTACCTAGATATGGCTTAATTAAATCAGCATGACTCAATAACGCTTCTTTAATTGGCAGCACCAACACGCCTTCAGGGATCTGCTTTACAGATAACCCTGTGTTTGCTGTATGTAATTCAAAATCATGCTTTAACAAGCTATCTGCTGGTGTATATTTCCAGTCTTCATCTTGGCGCGTCGGAAATCCGAGTTGTGATAAATCAGACTCAGCCTGTTGTTTTAACTCAGTAACCCATAGCTGCTCGCTCATGATTTCTCCATGGTTTCAAGCCAGCTATATCCTTTGTCTTCCAGCACATGTGCAAGTGATTTATCGCCTGACTTGATAATTTTCCCCTCGGCAAGCACATGAATATAATCAGGCTCAACATAATTTAATAACCGCTGATAATGGGTCACTAAAATAATCGAGCGATTTGATGCGCGCATGGTGTTAATCCCATTTGCTATTACACGCAATGCATCAATATCTAGTCCTGAGTCCGTTTCGTCCAAAATCGCAAGTTTGGGTTCAAGTGCAAAAAGCTGTAACATTTCATTTCGTTTTTTCTCGCCACCAGAAAAACCTTCATTTAGATTCCGATATAGAAAACTTTCGTCCATTTCAAGCGCTGCACACTTCTCACGAATAAATCCTAAAAAGTCCATTGCATCCATGGGAGGCTTGCCTTCCGCTTCTCGAATGGCATTAACAGATGCTTTTAAAAAGCTAATATTTGCAACACCTGGAATTTCAACAGGGTATTGAAAAGATAAAAACACCCCCGCTTGTGCACGTTCTGCAGGAGACAGTGGTAGAATATCTTGGTCTAAATACGTGATGTCGCCATCTGTCACACGATATGCCGGGTGCCCTGCAATCACTTTTGAAAGTGTGCTTTTTCCTGAACCATTCGGTCCCATAATCGCATGCACCTCACCTGGCTTTACCTCAAGATTTAAGCCTTTTAAGATAGCTTGCTCTTCTACTGAGACCTGTAAATTTTTAATCGATAACATATTACCCTACTGCCCCCTCTAATGTAATTCCGAGTAATTTACTGGCTTCAACTGCAAATTCCATCGGTAATTCTTTTAATACTTGCTTACAAAATCCATTCACAATCATCGAGACCGCTTCTTCTGTATCAATCCCACGTTGCTCACAATAAAATAATTGTTCATCACTAATTTTAGACGTTGTGGCTTCATGCTCTATTTGGCTGCTCGCCTCTTTGGCTTCAATATAAGGAAACGTATGTGCTGAACAATCACTTCCCATGAGCATTGAATCACATTGCGTATAATTACGCGCATTTTTTGCTGTGGGTAATATACGAACCAACCCTCGATAGGCATTATGTGAATGCCCCGCACTGATGCCTTTTGAAATAATCGTTGAACGTGTATTTTTTCCGATATGAATCATTTTGGTGCCCGTATCGGCTTGCTGATAATTATTAGTTACCGCCACCGAATAAAATTCACCGACTGAATCATCGCCTCTCAAAATCACACTGGGATATTTCCACGTAATTGCTGAACCTGTTTCAACTTGGGTCCAAGAAATTTTAGAGCGCTTGCCCCGACATACGCCCCGTTTAGTAACAAAATTATAAATACCCCCTTGACCGTTTTTGTCACCAGGATACCAATTTTGGACTGTTGAATATTTAATGCTCGCGTTCTCCAGCGCCACCAGCTCAACCACCGCTGCATGGAGTTGGTTCTCATCTCGCATAGGCGCCGTACAGCCTTCTAAATAAGACACATAGCTATCATCATCTGCAATAATCAACGTGCGCTCAAACTGTCCTGTTGACGCTGCATTAATCCTGAAATACGTTGAAAGCTCCATGGGGCAGCGTACGCCCTTCGGAATATAAACAAATGAGCCATCCGTAAATACAGCTGAATTCAGCGTTGCATAAAAATTATCACGATAAGGCACAACCGAGCCTAAGTATTTTTCAACCAAGTCAGGATGCTCACGTGCTGCTTCAGAAAAAGAACAAAAAATAATGCCTTTCTCAGCTAATTTAGCTTTAAACGTTGTTGCAACAGAAACACTATCAAACACAGCATCCACCGCAACGCCAGCAAGCATTTCCTGCTCACGCAATGGAATACCAAGTTTTTCATACGTACGTAATAATTCAGGATCGACTTCATCTAAACTTTTCGGCATATCAGCTATACTTCTCGGCGCTGAGTAATATGAAATATCCTGAAAATCAATCGAGGGGTAGTGCACGCTCGACCATTCAGGTGTTTTCATGCTTTTCCAGTGTGCGAATGCTTTAAGTCTAAAATCCAATAAAAACTGGGGCTCATTTTTCATCGCAGAGATACGTCGAACCACGCTCTCATCCAGCCCGGGTGGAAACGTTTCAGATTCCACGTCTGTTACAAAACCATGCTGATAGTCACCATCCAAAAATACACTCAGCGGTTCATGTGATTTCGACACGATTCACTCCCGTCACAACGTTTTTCATTTGATTTAAAGTTTTAAGTGGAATAACAGGGGTTGCCAATGCCTCTAAACTCACACTTTCTAATGCTGCTTCAATTGTTTGGCTAATTAATCGCCAATTATTTTTTACTTTACATACTTGATGAAGTGCACATGCCGCAGGCTCTGAACTGCAAGCCGTCAATCCGCGTGACGCATCAAGCGCATATAAAATATCCGTTACGGCAATATCTGATGCGTTATGCTTTAAGGCATAGCCGCCAGCCTTTCCTCGCACCGACACCAGCAACCCTGCAGCAAGCAAGCGCTTTAATACCTTACTCACAGTAGGCAAGCCAAGGTGGGTATGTGTCGCAATATCACGCGCACTCACAAGCCCAGCACCATTTTGCGCCAAAAAAACCATCGCGACTGTGCCGTAATCGGCCAGCTTATTCATCCGTAACATAATTTATTTCTCAATGCCCTTGTATATAGGACTTATTTGGTTCCATTTCTAGATAGCCGCTCAGATCATACACGGAGTCTTAAATCCAAGCAATATTATTAGTGAAAATATTCGGGTGTGATTAGGATGTAACATCCAGCTATATCATTACCCATTAGGTACCTCGCTACCCGGACAAGCCATGGCATCAATTGATATGAGGTACCCATATGGGCCTTGGTTTTAGAATCAAGAATAAGTTTGATATGCGCTATCGCCGTATTCTGGGTGAAAATCTATTGCATCGAGACTATAGTCCATCAATGCTTGTTGTAACAACGCGTTATCTTTCAGCGCTGTTCTTGATAAGTGAAGCTTTAACGCTTGATTTAAATCAAGTTTAAATTCCATACCCATTTGCGATAGTGCAGAGGTTAAAATGGTTAATTTTTCTTCTATATCGTATATTTCTGGTTCACTTGAAAAGTGCTCTCGCAAATGTTCTTTATTCGCATAAAGCTCATACAGAATCCCAATACCTGCTGCAGTTCTTAATGCATAATTTAAGGCATTAGGTTTGCCAAGCGCAAAATATAGTATGGAATAGGCTGAAATTCGTGCCCCAATAGCCGTACTATCCATTGTTTCAGCTGACCGTGGCGGTTGCCCTTCAATCAGTGCCTGGTAAGCTGAGGCAATTGCATCGAGATCTTTTTTATGTAAAGCATCTATGAGTAGAGAAAGCGGTTGCTCAGCATAACATCCTTTGGTGCTCAGTGACTGCTTCGTTAAATCAAGTGAAGCCGTGCGATTGACTGCTTTCAGCATAGGAGGAGGTGAAGGCTTTCGCGCTAAAAAGTTTAGATTCGCTGCTTGGGTAGGGCTTGTAACCATTCGAGGCTTTTCGCCACAATTGGAATTTTCATGAATTGCTTCTAATGTGCTACTGGGTAGTGATGGACTTTTTACCCTCCCTATGTTCTTAGCAAACACACCAAACAGCGGTAAGCCTTGATTCAGAAGCAAAGTGGCTTCAGCTAGTTTTTCGTTATCTAAACCGGCCAGTGTTTGCTTCAGATGTTTTTCATCTCGAACCACATCAATTATTCTCTCACCCAGTGCGGCGAACAAATCACCGTATTGTTTCTGGGTAAGTACATGTAAGAGTTTATTCAAGTCAGCCGCTGTCTCAATGCAATCTGTACGATTTACGCCTGAGGTTATAGCCTCTTCTAGCGTCTGGTAAGCCTTATTTAGCTGCTGAAGCGTATGGGGTGCTTCAAAGCCTTCATCGTCAGCATCACCATAAAAAATTGCATGTGCTAGTTGATAATTTTGATTCAGCGCATCCATCGCATCTAAAGGGGATAATTTGAGTGTAATGAGTGCATCGATAAGTATCATAAAACAGGCTCTCGATCATAATATTAAAATTAGTGTTTTAATATTATACACTCACAGCCTTTAAGTGTAAATATTATAAGCAACCTATTTTTTTAAAATACTTTGACCTGATCTGGTCAACCTAAACCGCACACATTTATTTTAGAATTTTCAAATTCAACTGGCGAAACATCTCCAATCATTGTATGCAGCCTAATACCATTGTAATAACGGATATAAGCTTCGACATCTTTTTTCATACCATCCCGTTTTAAATGATAAATATTAAAAAGCCATTCATTTTTTAAACCACCAATAAAACCTTTCAACCACTGCATTATCCAAACGAGCACCTTCCCCGCTCATTGAGGCAATCACACCATTATTTTTTAATCATGTTTGACAGCTATTACTTGTATACTGAGAGCCTCTATCACTATGAAATAAGACGCCTTGATTGGGTTGTCTTAAAGCTAAGGCCATTTGCATTGAGCTTTTAACTAAATCAGCCGTCATACGTTTATTAACAGACCAACCAATAATGCGGCGAGAGTATAAAGCCATAATAATTGATAAATACATCCAGCCCTCAGCTGTTCCTAAATATGCCACATCCCCCGCCCATACTTGATTAGGGGCGCTGGGATTAAACGCCTGATTACGTATGTTGTCAGCCACACTATGACTATGTTTACGCATGGTTGTTACTTTATAGGCTGTTCTTTGTTTAAGATATAAGCCTAATTGTTTCATTAAGCTCATCACTTTATGACGGCCAACATCAAAGCCTTCTTTGCGTAAATTTTTCATCATTTGTCTCGAGCCCAAACTTTGACGACTTTCATTAAATAGGCGCTTGCAGCAACGATACAACTTTAGCTCTGTTTCTGTGATTAGTTGAGCCGGTCGCCTATCCCAAGCATAATATGCACTTCTACTAACATTCATGACTTTACAAAGAATATTAATAGGATATGTTGCACGTTGAGTCTTAATGAAATCATATTTTACTTCATTTCCCTCGCAAAGAAGGCGCTGGCCTTTTTTTATATTTCTCGCTCTATAAGAAGGCGTTTATTTTCTTTACGAAGCTTTATTAACTCTGTTCGCTCGTCATCAGATAATGATTTACCTGATTTTTGATCTTCAATTTTTTGCTTCCAGTTATAAATAGCTTTGCTGGTTACACCTAAAGAATTAGCAGCCTCGGTACTGCTATAACCTTGATCCAATACTAAT